>DASVFC010000499.1:0-9042 GCA_036380235.1 Vicinamibacterales bacterium | reverse complement strand
CGCGCGCCACAAGAACGCGTTGCTCGAGGCGTTTCAGCAGTACCGGCCGACCGACGCTGCGTATTCGCCGCTGTCGTTCTTCTTCAACTTCTCGCATAACGTGGTGAAGGGCGCCGTCGTGGACGCGCTGTTGTGGGGAGAGCCGTGGGATGTCTCGCTCAACGACCTGTTCACGAGCGTGACGCGGCCGGAACTCGAAGCGGGATCGCAGCAGCTGCTGGCTACAACGCTGATGGGCTATGCGCGATCGAATCCGGACCGGATCCGCGGCCGGCTCATGCCGGTCATCGTCTATGACCCGCAGTCCGGCCGCAGAGCTTATTCAGTGGCGATAGAGAAGCTGTCGCAGTAAGTGATTAGTTACTTCGTTCCAGTGATGGCCGTGGCGCCCAGCTTGCCCTCGAGGCGATTGCCTTTCACCGTCCCGGTGAATGTACTTGTGCCCGCCGTGAAGGTGAGCTCTTCGCCCTTTAAACGGCCATTGGCGATTGTCGTGGTCTCGCCATTGAGCGTCAGCGTCCCCTGCACCATCTGATTCTGCTGCGTCAGCGTGAGTCGGCCGTTGTTGGCGAGCGTCCATGTGCCGGCCGCCTTCGCGGGGACGATGTGCAGCAGGATGTCGCACCAGCTGTCGCACTCCGAGCCCTGGGGCAACGACGTGCGGTAGTCCGGTTCCCAACCTTCGATGCCGAACGTGTTCAACACGATGCGCGTTCCTGGCGCGAGATCCAGGAACTTGGTGTGCAGCTTGTTCAGGTTCACCGGCAGGAGAAATAACGCCAGCACCGTGGCCTTCGAGATGTCGGCCTCGTACATGTCGCCCTGGACGAACTTCGCTTTGTCGGCGACGCCGGCTTCCGTGGCCAAACGCTCCGACAGCGCCACCATGTCTTGGTTGTACTCGACGCCGACGCCGCGGGCGCCGAGCTTGGCCGCGGCGATGATGTTGCGGCCGTCGCCGGATCCGAGATCCATCACGAAGTCCTTGTCAGTCACCTTCGCGACTTCGAGCATTTTGCTGACCATCTCTGGCGGCGACGGCACCCAGACCACGTCTTTACCAGGCTGCCCGCTGCGGGGAACGAAGGGCTCCGAGGGCTTCTGCTCCTGAGTGCCCTGAGCGCGCAGCTCACCGGCATAGCCGGCAAACTGCAGGTCGAAGGGCTCGTAAGCGGGGCCGGCAACCATGCCGGCCGCCAGCATCAAACAAATCAATCGTGCGCGCATGAACGTTATTTCTCCTTCGTGCTTTCAACCGCTTTCACCAGTTCGGCCATCGGGGAGATGGCACCGTGCAAGGGAACGATTCTATCAACCCGTAAATTCCGTTTCCGGATGTTTTCCAGCAGGTTCGCAGCGTAGAGGTGGGGCCCGGCGCCGGGGCTGAAGGCGTCCACCTGGATCAGCAGCCGCTCGCGTGGGATGTAGGCCATCAGCATGGTGTCGGAATGCGGATTGCCGGCGACGTGGAACAGCTGCACGGTCATCGACGGTTCCGTATAGGCCTTCTCATCCTCGACCGTTTCCACCACCAGCCGCGTGGCGTTCTTTGCCAGCGTGTCGGGCTGGATGGTGTGCGGCCTTTTGGCCATGCGCTCGACCCATTCACCGTTGCCGGCGTGGGTGATCACGTTCATTCCTTCGGCAATCGCGGTGCGCAGTCCCGCGGTGTGATCGAAGTGGTGATGCGTCACCACTAATTGCGTCAGCGGCTTATTCGGCACGGTCCGTTTCGCTTGCGCAATCACCGCCAGCGTCCGTGCTTCGCTCTGTGGGGCGTCGATCAGCATCAGGTGATCGCCGAACTCGATCAGCGCGCTGTGATGCGAGCCGCCGCCCATCAGCCACACACCTTTCGCAACCGGTTCGGGCTTGACACTGATCGCCGCCGCCGCCGGACGTGGTCCGGCCACCGCCGCGGGCGCAGCCAGGTCGCCGAGCGGGGCGTCGATCGTCTGCCGCGTGATCTTCAGGGCTGCTGTCGTGAAGTCATCCACGTTGGTGGTGAATTGGGTGGGCAGATTGAGGCCGTTGACGTTGTCGTAGGCCGCGAACGCCGTGGTGACGACGACGTCGCCGAGATTCGCGTGGTGGGTCTTCGATGAGATCGACAGCGGCCGGCCCGCGGCATCGACGGTCAGCGTCAGCTGAGCGCCCACGCCGGTAGCGATGTCGGCTTGCCGCGCCGTGCCCACCGCGCGCACGTTCGTCACCGTCGTGCCGGGATCCAGCGTGGCACGCAGCAGCATCAACGGGTGGTGGTAGAGCTCGTGCAGCCGATCGGTCTCAGCGAGCGCCGGGACCCGTGAGGGTTGCCCTTGTGCGTTGACGTTGAACGCGACGGTGCCGTCGAGGCCGAGGATCTGCGTTTGCGGTTGCGGCCCCTGGAAGTACGAAAACGTCGGCGTGCGGGTTTGCTCGACGCGCTGGCGGCCGCCGGCGAGGTCGATGTGGCGCGTGTAATTCGTCACGGCGAATTGCTGCGTCGCGGCCTCGGGCTGCATGTCCTGGCCGAGGTTGTAGTTAACCCCTTCACCCTCGAGGGTCAGCGTGCGGGCCGTTTCGATCCGGCTGCGTCCGCCCAGCGCCTCGATCGCATTACCAATGAATTGCTGTTCGGGGGTGGCGCGCTCGCACCCCGCGACGGCGCCAAACAGCAGGGTTCCCGCCATAAATCGCAAAATAGGTCCTGGCATAGCGCCGCAGTATAAACCCCCGTTCGTCCCATCCTTAGTGATGAATTCCCACACCGGATCGAAACACTTAGGAGACAATACGGCGTCCCTGATTTGAACGGCCGGCGTGTCCGCCGGATTATCCAGCAATAAGGAGAATCAATTGGACGCTGCTCGGGGCCGTTGTCTATTGTTCACAACCGGAGGAAGAGGCATGACATTTGTACGCCGGATTGCAGTCGCGGCACTTGCGATGATGCTGGGCACGGGCCTGGCACAGGCGCAGGTGACGACCGGATCGATCACGGGCACCGTGACCGACGCGAGTGGTGCGGTGCTGCCAGGCGTGACCATCACGCTCAGCGGCGACCGCTTGATTGGTGGCCCACAGACCCAGATTGCCGACGAGAACGGTGTTTACCGTTTCGACCGTCTCGTTCCCGGTTCCTACAACATGAAGTTCGAGTTGCAGGGGTTCCGCACCGTTGATCGTCCCGACGTGCGCATCAGCGCCGCGTTCGTGGCCACCATCAACGGCAAGATGGAAGTTGGATCGGTGAGCGAGACGATCACCGTCACCGGCGAATCGCCGACGGTCGACGTGCGTTCGAACGTGCAGCAGACGGTGATGAACCAGGAAATCCTCGAGGGCATCCCGACCGGCCGCGATCCGTGGTCGCTGGCGAAGCTGATTCCCGGCGTGCAGGTGGCCACCTATGACGTCGGCGGCACGCAATCAATGCAGCAGAGCAGCATGTCGGCGCACGGCTCGAACACCAACGACGTCAGCTACAACATCGACGGCGCGACGGTGAACTGGCCCGGCGGCGGCGGCGGCGCGACGATGATCTATTACGACCAGGGTATGTTCGAAGAGGTCAATTACATGACCTCGGCAATCCCGGCCGAACAGCTCGCCGGCGGCGTGTCGATCAACATGGTCACCAAGGACGGCGGTAACCTGTGGCGCGGCAACGCCCGCTACAACTTCGCCAACGACGATCTGCAGGCCGAGAACTGGGCAGACGTCCAGCGCATCAATCCCAACTTCCTCGGCAACCCGACGAAGAAGACCTACGACTTCAACATGTCAGGTGGCGGTGCGATCGTCCAGAACCGCGTGTGGGTCAACGGCACCATCCGCAAGTGGGTGGTCAACAAGCTGGTGAGCGCGCGCAACTTGGACGGCTCGCAGGCGCTCGACGACAACGACCTGAAGAACTATTCGGGCAAGCTCGTGACGCAGCTGACGACCAACAACAAGCTCACCGCCGGCTATTTCTGGAACGACAAGATTCGCGGCCATCGCCGCGACAGTAACGATCTGATTCCGGACATCGCCTCGGTCGTACAGACCAACCCGGTGCAGACGACGCAGGTCAAGTACTCCGGTATCCGCGGAGCGCTGGTCTTCGAGTCGAATTTCAGCGTCATGGACGGGCAGACCAACTACACCTATCAGCCCGACACCGCGCCGGATGCGATTCGTTACTTCGATCAGGGCACTACCGAAGTCCGCTTCGCCTCGACTCGTGAGGAGCATCAGCCGAACTCGCGTCACCAGTTCGACAACATCTTTACCTTCGGCAAGAGCGGCATGGGCGGCGAGCATCTAATTAAGGCCGGCGTGCAGTGGGGCCGCCTCTACTACGCATCGGATTACTCGGTGCGCGGTGATCACTGGGTGCTCTACAACAACGGCGTCCCGACCTCGGTCCGCCAGTACAACTCGCCGGCGTATTCGAAGAACGTCGCGACGGTGACCGGCTTCTTCATCCAGGATTCGTGGTCGATGAATCGCCTGACGCTGAACATCGGCGGCCGTTATGACAAGTACGTCGGCACGCTGCCGGAGCAGTCGGCGCCGGGCGGCCGCTTCGCCGGCCCGCGCAGCGTCGAGGAGACCGAAGTGATCAACCAGGACATCGCGGTCTGGCGCGCCGGCGCGTCCTATGACGTCACCGGCAGCGGCCGCACCGCCGTCAAGGCCAGCTACAGCCGTTACGGTCTGCAGGTCGGCATCGATCGCGTCACCAACGTCAACCCGCTGACCGTCGGCACGCGCGACTGCGTGTGGACGGATCCGAACGGCGATGGCCGCGTGCAGGATTCCGAGATCGGCACCTGCCCGGCGACGTTCAGCGGCGGATCGGTGACCAACTACGCGCCCGGTGTGAGCTGGCCGCATTCGGATGAAGCGACGTTTGGCGTCGAAACGCAACTGCCGGGTGCCGTTCGCGTCGGCGCGATGTTCTACTACCGTACCAACCGCAATCAGATTGGCCAGGTCAACACCCTGCAGCCGTCGAGCGCGTATACGGAGCACACCATCACCATCCCGAACGGTCCTGGTGGCACGGTGCAGAATCCGCAGCCCACCACGGCAGTGGTCTACAACATCTCGGCGGCTGCTAACGCACAGGGTCTCAACGTGCGAGACAACGTCGATTATCTGGACACCACCTACAAGGGTGTCGAGTTCACGGCGACCAAGCGCTTCTCGCAGAAGTGGCAGATGCAGGCGGGCTTCACGATCGGCAAGAACGAGGGCGGCGTCAGCGGCGGTACCGACCTCAACGATCCGAATAACACCCGTTTCCCGACCGGCATCATCGGCAACGACTCCGAGACGGCGTTCCGGCTCTCGGGCAGCTACGAGCTGCCGTACCGGATCAATCTCGCCGGCTCGATGATCGCCAACAACGGTTATCCCTATGTCTCGACCTACAACCTGACGCGGGCGGTGGCCGCGACGCAGGGGATCAACCTGACCCGCGCCTCGCAGACCATCCAGCTGAGCGAGCGCGGCGACGAGCGTTATCCGAACGTGGTGATGTTCGACCTCCGTCTGGGCCGCCAGTTCCGGTTCGGCAGCCGCAGCATCACGCCGCAGGTGGACTTCTTCAACATCGGCAACGCCGATACGGTCGTCGCCCACGCGTTGGCCGTTGGTCCGAACTACCTGTTGCCCAACGAAATCCTGGCGCCGCGCATCATCCGGGTCGGGTTCTCGCTGAACTTCTAGCTGTCAAAAAGGGCGCGATGCAACGGCATCGCGCCCTTTTTGTACCAGGCCATCAGGCCATCCGGCCATCCGGCCATCCGGCCATCGGCCAGCAGGCCATCGGGCTATCAGGTTCTCGGAAGAGAGTTTAGTAACGACACCAGCATTCGTCCGACTTCGGATGCCCGCTCCAACAGCGCAACCGCCTCACCCTCGCGCAGCATTTTCAGTCGACGCGCCAGCTCAAGCTGCGTTTGCAGTTCCGCTTCGGATCCAAGCGCAATCTTGACGTGGCGCGGATAGCTTTGGCCGCCGATCGCCTTGCCTTCGGCGACATTCGATGGGATTGAGACCACCGATCTGCGGATCTGAGCAGTGAGTCCGTATATTTCTGCGCGAGGAAATTGCTCCGTGCACCCGTAGACGCTTTCGGCGAGTTCCATTCCTTTTTGCCACACCGTCAAGTCCCGGAATTTGATCATTGTCGATCCTCCGGTGGGCATGCGGTGCATAGGCGTCGCCGAGGAAAAATCCAAGGAAATTTGCGCTTAATGCACGAACGTACGCAATAAACGCAACGCGGAAACGCGTCCCGTGACGCAAGTTCTGCGTACGCCTGCTAGCCCGATGGCCCGATGGCCTGATGGCCTGGTGGCCCGATGGCCCGATGGCCTGATGGCCTGATGGCCTGATGGCCCGATGGCCTGATGGCCCGATGGCCTACCTACGCAGCAGCTGCAGCGCTGTCTCGTACTCTTGCCGGATGCTCTGATCCTCGGGGGCGATGGCCAAGGCTCGCTTGAACAGCGCCAGCGATTCTTCGCGGACACCGCGATCGGCGAGCGCGAGTGCGAGGGCGCTCATCGCGCGGGGGTTGGATGGCGACAGCGCCAACGCCAGGCGATATTCCGCGATGGCTTCGTCAAGGCGGCCGCTCGACGCCAGCGCGGTGCCGCGGCTCAGGCGGAATTCGGCGTTGCGCTGATCGAGCGATACCGCCTGGGTGAAGGCCACCAGCGCCGCCGGCGTCTGCCCAGTCATGGCGAGTGCCAGTCCCAGGCCGTGATGCGCGACGGCGTTATCCGGCATAACTTGCAGATACGACCGATACGCCACGATCGCCTCTCCGTGGCGACCCTGTTGCAACAACACATCGGCAAGCTTTCCCTGCGCATCGGCGAACCCAGGCGACATTTCGAGCGCAGCTCGAAACGCCCGCTCCGCGGCGTCGTGTTGTCGCCGCTTCAATTGCGCTTCCCCGAGCAACAGCCACGCTTGCGGCGCCACCGGATCGGCAGGACGCAGTTCCAGGAACGCGCGCAATTCGCGCACGGCGTCTTCCGCGCGACCGCCTCCAAGGGCGTCAACACCAAGCGCGTAATGCGCATGTGGTTCGCCGTCGCGCGCGGCGCGGTAATGCGCGCGGGCCTCATCGGCGCGGCCGGCGGCGGCCAGCGCAATGCCGAGGTTGTAATGCGCGCGGCCGTGCGGCCGCTCGGCGACCACCTGCTGCCATATCCCGACAGGGTCGTGATAGGCGCGATTGCGTGCGTAGGTGACGCCGCCGAAGGCGATCGCCACAATCGCAGCTGCGGCCATGAAGGGTCGCGGCCTTGATGCCGCTCGCCACAGTGCGAGCACCAGCAGCGTAATGATCGCGATCAACGGCAGATACATTCGCCGCTCGGCGCCGACTTCGGTGGCGATGGGAATGATGCTCGAGGTCGGCGCCAGCGTGACGAAAAACCACGTCCCGAGAAATGCCGCGACGCGATATTGGCGCAACCAAGCGAAGAGAACGCCGGCAACGAGCACCGCGATGATCAGCAAGGATGGCAGCGCCGACCCGATGGGCAGCGGGAGTGTTCGACCGTAGTCGACAATCAGCGGGTTGGGCCAGGCAGACAGTTTCAGATAGGTGACGATCATGCCGGCCTGGTTCACGAGATATGTCACTGGCGACGTTGCCGTGCCGAAGCCTGCGCTGCCCGACCGTGGGCCGTCGATATTGAGGTAAACCAGCAGCAACCACGTTGAGGCGAGGCCGGCATAGAGTGCGAACCGCGTGGCCAGCGCCTTGCGAATTGAGCCCGCAACGAACACCGCGTCGTAGATCAATACCATCGCGGGTGCGGTCGCCATTGATTCCTTGACCGCCATGCCGGCGGCGCAGAAAGTAATGGCGATAAACGTCCAGCGCCGCGCCGCTGGTGTCCCGTCCATCGATCGTGACGCAGCGTAGAGCGTCAACAGGTAGCACAACCCCATCAACGATTCAGTGCGCTGCGTGAGGTAATTGACAACCTCCGTGTGCAGTGGATGCAGCAGCCACAACAAGGCGACGCCGATCGCCAGCAGCGGCCCGTGCGGCAGCCGACGGCGCCGCATCGTCAATTCAATCAGCGCCGCCAACACCATTGCGGAGGCGATCAGAAAGGCGATGTTCCAGATCCTGAACGCGGCCGGCGATGGGCCGCCAAGCGCGTGGCTGATCGCCAGGGACAGGCTGGCAATCGGCCGCCCGGCAAACGCACTTTGCGCCGGTGCCCGCATCGCTTCCGAGATCGGCCACAAGCGACCGATGTGCGGATTGCGGACGATCGACTCTTCGTCGTCGAGGATGAAAGGTGCGGACAGGCTGTTGCTATACGCCGCCGCGCCGGCGATGAGCAGGATGAGCAGACCGACGCGAAGCGGCACGGCCCCTACATCACAATCGTGCCGCCACCTCCTGGTACCCGACCATCGCAAACAGCACGAGGATCGCGACCAGGAGCAGGTTGGTCAACATCCCGTTATGCGGCACGTTTTCCCTCCACGCAACGCGGTTGTTCAAATACAACAGGGTGGCAGCGACGAAGGGCACGAACAGGCTGCTGACGATCGTGTAGATGATCACGACCTGGATGGGTTGTCCGGTGAACGCGAAGGGCAGCGGCACGAGCGTGATGAACGCGAGTGCCAACCGGTACGGCGTGCTCGTCACCTTGACGATGTCCTGGCGCGCCTCCGGTGACATCTTCTTGAAGATGCCGTAGAAATCGGCGTAGAGATACGGCACGCTCTGCCACACGCCAAGCAGCGACGCGAACACCGCTGCCCAGAATCCGACCGAAAACGCGATGCGGCCAAACGTGCCCATCACCGTGCCCAGCGCTTCCGCCATGCGCGGCACGGCCTGCGCGTTCGTCAAGGTCACGCCAGCCGTGAAGAAGGCGTCGTTGGCAATCAGCATGATCGAGCTGCCGAAGACGGCCGTGAACAGGTAGGCAATGGCGATATCGCCGCGCACGTAAGACAGGAACCCGCTGCCGCGCATCCCTTCCTCGCGCATCCAGTAGTTGTAAGACAGCATCGTGATCG
>DASVFC010000498.1:0-2481 GCA_036380235.1 Vicinamibacterales bacterium | reverse complement strand
GCCGGCTCGAGCACGTTGTGGCCGCCAGTCGCAACCAGGCTCCCGCCGACGAACACGACGGTGCCGATCTGATAGACGGTGGCCAGCTCGCCGATGGTGTCGAGCACCACCACGTCAACGCGCGGTTCGCTGTCGATCGCGAGATCGGTGCGCTTGGCGGTCTTCCATCCTTCCGATCGAACAAGCTGCTCCACTTCGCCGAAACGCTCCGGATGGCGAGGCGCGATCACCAGCAACGCATTGGGCAGCGCGGTGCGCACACGCCTGAAAGCGCGCAAGATCACCGACTCTTCGCCCTTCATGGTGCTGCCGGCGACAATCACCGGCCTCGACGAGGGCACGCGGAAATAGCGCAGCACGCGATCGCGCGAGCGCGCGTGCAAGGCTTGCGGTGACAAGTCGAGCGAATCAAATTTGAGGCTGCCGGTCACCACCACGCGCGCCGGATCGGCGCCGAGGTCGATGAAGCGACGTGCCGACTCCTCGCTCTGCACGAGAAAGCGATCGACGTCATCGAGCACCCGGCGCATGAAGCCGCGAATCAGGCGGTAGCGCGGGTACGATCGCGGCGACAACCGGCCGTTGACCACCGCGGTTTTGACGCCGCGGGCGCGGCATTCTCGCAGCAGGTTGGGCCAGATCTCGGTCTCGATCGTGATGAACAACCGCGGCCGCACCAGGTCGAGCGTGCGACGCACGACGAAGGTGAGATCGAAGGGAAAGTAGAACACCGCATCGACGTCCTGGACGCTCCGACGCGCCAACTGCTGCCCCGCCATCGTCGTTGTCGACAGGAACAGGCGCAGGTTCGGATAGCGGCGCTTGAGATCGCTGATCAGCGGCCGCGCCGTCAGCACTTCGCCCACCGACACGGCGTGGATCCAGATCGATTCGTCGGCGTCCATGTTGAAAGACACCGGGAGGTAGCCCAGGCGCTGCCCGAGGCTGGCGACATATTTCTTGTAGCGAAGCGCCTGGTACAAGAACCACGGTGACGCAAACACCGCGACCGCAAGCACGAGAATGCTGTAAAGGCTATACATTCAATGACTTACGTTGTGACCCGAACGATTATAGAATGAATCGTTTGGAGGCGCACGTTTCATGGCCATAAAGGTAGGCATCAACGGTTTTGGTCGGATTGGGCGCAACATCATGCGCGCTGCCCTCGCGCACCACGATGTGGACATCGTTGCGGTCAACGACATCACCGATGCCGCGACGCTTGCTCATCTGCTCAAGTACGATTCCGTCCTCGGCAATCTGACGGTTCCCGTCAGCGCCTCGGGCGACACCATCAAGGTTGGCAGCGACCAGTTCAAGGTGCTGGCGCAGAAGGATCCTGCGGCGCTGCCGTGGAAGGACCTCGGGGTCGAGGTGGTCTTCGAGTCGACGGGCAAGTTCACCAAGCGCGACGATGCGGCGAAGCACCTTACCGCCGGGGCGCGCAAGGTGATCATCACGGCACCTGCCACCAATCCCGACGTCACGGTGGTGCTCGGCGTCAACGACGGCGATTACGACAGCAGCAAGCACCACATCATCTCGAACGCATCGTGCACCACCAACTGTCTCGCGCCGGTGGCGAAGGTCCTGCACGAGACCTTTGGCATCAAGAAGGCGTGGATGACGACGGTGCACGCGTATACGAACGATCAGATCCTGCTCGATCTGCCGCACAAGGACCTGCGTCGCGCCCGCGCGGCGGCGATGTCGATCATCCCGACCACGACCGGTGCCGCGAAGGCCGTCGGCGAAGTGCTGCCCGCGCTAAAGGGCAAATTCGACGGCATCTCCATGCGCGTGCCAACGCCGAACGTGTCGCTGGTCGACCTGGCGGCGCTGTTCGAGAAGAAAGCCACTGCTGAAGAAGTCAATGCGGCATTGAAGGCCGCCGCGGAAGGGCCGTTGAAGGGGATCATGCAGTACGTCACGGATCAGCTCGTGTCGATCGACTTCCGTGGCAACCCGCACTCGTCGATCATCGATGCGCCTTACACGAAGGTGATGGATGGCGACTTCGTCAAGGTGCTGGCGTGGTACGACAACGAGTGGGGCTACTCGAGCCGCTGCGTCGACCTGCTGAAGAAACTGTAGCGGCGATCCCTTAAGTCCGCCGTTCACTGACGATGACGAAATATTCGATCAAGGATCTGGATCTGCGCGGCAAGAAGGTCTTCATCCGCGTGGATTTCAACGTGCCGTTGAAGAACGGCACCATCACAGACGACACCCGCATCACGTCTTCTTTGCCGACGATCCAGTACGCGCTCGAACAGGGCGCCACGGTCATCCTGGCGTCGCACCTGGGACGGCCGAAAGGCAAGCCCGCGCCGGAGTTCAGCCTCGCGCCGGTGGCTGATCGCCTCAGGTCGCTGCTCGGACGTCCGGTCGTGTTTGCGAGTGACTGCATCGGGGACGCGGCGAAGAAGGCCGTGGCGGAGGCGCACGCCGGATCGAAATTAGCGTTGCTGGAAAACC
>DASVFC010000497.1:0-2683 GCA_036380235.1 Vicinamibacterales bacterium | reverse complement strand
TTCCGGGAAGGACCTCGGGTGGTTCTTCGCGCAGTGGCTCAACCGTCCCGGCGTGCCGAAGATCGAAGGGTCGTGGCGATATCTGCCGGCGCGGAAGGCCATCGAAGTAACGGTGTCGCAGACCCAGTCGGCTGAACCGTTCCGCGTCGCGGTCGATGTTGGTGTGCGTCAGGCGGCGGCAGAACGGCCGGAAGTCCAGCGGATCGAGCTTACCGGGCGCACCACGACGAAGCTGATCGCCGTCGAGGGCGAACCTGCCGCGGTAACCATCGACCCCGATACGTGGTTGCTGATGGAGGCCGGCGCGTTCGTAAAGAAGGTACAATAGCCGAGTCGGGGCGTGGCTCAGCCTGGTAGAGCGTCCGCTTTGGGAGCGGAATGTCGCTGGTTCGAATCCAGTCGCCCCGACCACTTCTCCCCGGTTCAACTCCAGGACAGCGCATCGCACACTCCGCAAGGGCGATTCTGCGATGCGCGCAGCGAATATGTTGAATCCACCGCGCTCACTGCGTAACATCGCCGCCATGCTCAACGACGATCCCGTGGTCCACCACGGTACGAAAGGTTGGTCACCACATGCGTCGGCGCTGTCGCGCCGTTCGACCATGGCTCGCCTGACCATCGCATCCGCCCAGCAGCGCAATACCCGCCAGCGCCTCCAGCAGCGCAGCTGTCTCAATCGACAGCAGTAGTTCTCCCTCGTTTCACAACTGAGTAATTCGTTTTGCGGCGCTGTCGTGCCGCAGAAGGACGCGTGTCTTACGCGGCTGATGGAGTTGGTCCATGCGCTATGTGTCCGTCCTGATTGGTGTGTTGCTATTCCCTGCTATGGCTGCCGCTGCCGGCGAGGTCCTGCGTCCGGTCGATCATGCCGCTGCGGTGACCATCCGGCGCGCGATCCAGCGTTCGAGGCTCATTCGCGACATGGTGCACGAACTCGAACGCACCGACCTCATCGTTCACGTTGAAATGTCGCGCGACCTGCCGGGCGGCCTTGGCGGGACCACACGCCTCGTGACCGCGCGGGGTGCCCACCGCTACCTGCGCATCTCGATCGCCACCGCGCTGCCTCTCGAAGCGCGCGTCGCCATCCTGGGCCACGAACTGCAGCATGCGCTCGAGATCGCCCGATCGCAGGCGCGCGACAACGAGACACTGCGCCGGTTCTGGTTGCACAACGGCTATCGCATCAACGATAGGCTGTTCGAAACGGACGCGGCGCGGGGCGTTGAGCGCGCCGTCAGGCAGGAGCTGCGCCGCTCACAGGCCGAGCCAGTAACTGAACTTGACCATGAACACCTGCGTGCCGGCCGCGCCAAAGCCGCTGCGGAGATCGCGAAACGCTGAGAACTCACCAGGACGCGTGTCGTCATTGTTCGACACGTTGTAAACGAGATACAACGTGCTGCCACGGCGATACTCCCAGCGGAACACGACGTTGCTGCGCAGCGACTTGTCGTTGAAGTCGGGATTCTCGGAATACGTCACCGTCTCGAAGTCGTAAGACTTCGGGGCGGCGAGGCGGCGGATGTTGTAGTAGTCGCCAACCGCGACGAACGGCTGCAGGTAGACCTCGAGGGTCATGTCGCGCGTGAACGCGTAGGTGCCGCGTGCAGTGATGCTGACCACGTCGCGGTCCAAGGTGCCGTAGACGTGATCGTCCATCCCGTCGGCGGTGACGTCGGCATTTTCGATCCACTGCGCCGCGTCCGTGGCGCGGGTGTAGCGGCCGCTCAGCGTCATCTGCATCTGCGGCCGCGGCTGCAGCGTGAGGTCCAGATTGTGGTTCCGCTCACGGCTGCCGGCGGCGTTGCCGTTGAGGAACATGCCGGTGCTGATGCGGTAGCGCTTGCGCGAGTCGGTGCCGACAAAGCTGTCGAACCACCATCCTGCCGGCTTGACGATTGGCGGGCCGCCGCGGGTGTCGAGATCGTCGTACGTCTCCATTGAGCGCCCGGTCCCGAGAAACATCGTCCAGTAGTTGAGGAACTGCATCTCGCCGCCGACAAAATAGCTTTCCTGCAACGGCAGCCAGTCGGTGTCGTACATCAACAGGAAGTTGCTGAACAGCACCGCCGAGCGGAACCAGCGCTGGGGATCCGGCTGCCCGAGATTGAATCCGGCACCGAACTGGTGCTTGTTGTTACGGCTGGCGAAGAAGCCGATGTCGGTGTTGCGGAACGTGCGATTGAAATAGTTGTAATTCGCGAAGATGCCGAGGTGCTTGCTGTTGAAGTTGAAGTTGGTGACGCCGCCGAATCCCGTCTTCATCGCGTTATCGATCGGCGCCCGCGTGCCGGCCCACTGGCCGTTCAAGGTGTAGCGATTGCGCGACCAGCGGAAGGTGTAGTCCGTCGAACCGGTGTAGGCATCGAAGAACTGCTCGCGAATCACCGCGGTGGCGAGACCGCCGACGGTCGACGAGCCGCCGAATAGATCTTTCTGGATGCGCGTCACGTTGTATGACGCGTACGGCTCGATCAAACGCTCGCTGCGCGTGCCGTTTGCGGTTTCGACGAGCGCGTATTCGCGATCGGTCAGCGCCGTCAGCCCGCCATACGTCCATCCGTTTGCCTTGCCGGTAACCTTCGTCGCCGCGAGAATCGTCGTCGCGTCCGGCCGCTCGATCACCGTCTCATCGTCTGGAATCGCGAAGCGGTTCGGCCGCTGGCCAATGCGCCGC
>DASVFC010000496.1:0-3300 GCA_036380235.1 Vicinamibacterales bacterium | reverse complement strand
AGTGTGGCAAGCGACGCGGGCGCCGTTCGATCCGCTACGATCGCTGCGGCCGTATCGCGAAGTCACGCCGCTGCCGGTTGCATCGCAGGCGGCGGCGTCGATCATCTACACGCTGCTCGGTAACCTCGATGCGCCGCACCGCGCCGTCACCGCGATTCGCCGGATGCGCGCCTCACGGCCCGATGCCGGCTGGAGCGCCGCCGGAGAATGGTGGCGGCGGTTGTTTACTCGCCCGGCGGATCCGTCGCACGTGTCGGGAACGCGCAGCGAGCGGCACACGCCGATCGCGCTAGGCGCTGCCTGGGTATTCGCGATCCAGTTGCTCGTCGCGATTGGCGGTTCGCTCGTCGCAGACCTGGTGCGCCTGCGGCTGTTGCGTGCGGTAGTGCGATGGCTGCGCGCGTTGGTGCCGGAGCACATTCACGCGATCCTCGGTCCCTTCGTCAGCACCGGCAAAGACGGCGCGCCGGTGATCCAGAAGTTCTGCGATCGCGGGTTCATGGGGTTGCCGCTCGACAACCAGATGGACGACGTGATGATGCCGACGTGGTTCACGGAGATGTGGGTGCCGTTCACGCCGGGAGATGGCCGCGTGCAGGAAACGATTGCGCGGTTGCGGCGATTGTTCGATGCCGATGGCACTGCTGCTGGCGCGTATCGCGCAACCGGCGCTTTTGCGTTCGAACTCTACGTGGCGCGGCGAGACGAGGTGTTTTTTCTTAGTCCGGCGGCGGGGAGCCACGCGTTTCGCGTAGACGTATTCTGGTTCGCCAACAATCACGGCAATCCGCTCACCGATTTTTTTCCCCAGTTCTGGAACGCTTTAGAGCCGCTTGGTGCGCGTTTCCATTGGGGAAAGTTCCTGCCGCAGCCTGATCCCTCGCGGCCGGCGCGGCTGAGCGCGCTGTATCCCGATTGGGAACGATGGCAGGCGACACGCGAGCGTGTCGATCCGAACGGCGTGTTCCTGACGCGCTACTGGCGCGATCATCTTGGGCTCGAGGCCCGCGTTAGCGCAGCGGTGCCGGCGGCAGCCGCCGCTCAACCGCCGCCAGCATCTCCTCGAACATTCGCCGGAATAGAGGTGTAACCGCCGGCGCGGCCGCAGACATGCCGGGCAGATAGCGCACTGCGATGCGCCAGCGGAACAGGCATCCGCCATCGCGATCCGGCGTGGCCTCCATGACTTGCAGCATCTGGCGGCCGAGCGGCAGCGAGCAGCGGTCGATCGACATTGCCAGGCGGGCAGATGGAACGTACGACACCGTGCGCATCCGCAGCGACATGTAAACGAATGATTCGTCGACCACGGCGTTGTCGAAGCGCCCGGCCGGCGTGTGCCACGTGAATCCCTGCAGGCCCGATACGCCGGCAATCAACGCGTTGTCGAAGAATGCAGTGAAGACGGCATCGCCGCCGCTCTTGAAATGGCGATGGAAGTCGTAAATGTAATCGGCGCGATCCAACAGATCGAGCGAGCTGCCTTGCAGCCCGAATAGCAGCGGCCAACGCATTGCCGGAATTGGATGTCAATTATCCGTCCCGGATCCACGCGCCGCACCCCCCGGAAGGGGAATGTCCAGGGTGACGGACGACTTGAAGGCGTTATTCCTATTGTTTAGTCGGGTACCGTCTCATTAAGTCGCGTACACCTTCCCGGATCAGCTCTTCACGTTTCTTATACGCCGTGTCCGGTTTGATCTTGGCGTGCGCGACGCCGCGCCAGACCACCGTCTTGTTCGCGGCGAGATCGATCACGAGCGATCCCTGGTCGACATATTCAAGCGACTGTGTGGCCTGCGGAAAGAACGGGAGTCCCCACGCCGACGTCGCGGGAAGGAATTGTCCCATGGTCTGGCTGGACATCGAATTCGAGAGCAACAGGTAATAGGTGACGACGAGGTCGGGCGCCGAGGAAGACTGAACCAGCGCGCGGGCGGCCATCTCCTTCGTGATGGCCTCGACGATGAGCGGCTCGGCCGCCTTCTTCATCGCGTCGGGATTGTCGTTGGCAGTTCGCGCCATCATCACCGAGCCGGGGCCGTCAGGCCCCCAACCCCACGTCTTCATCGACTTGAAGTCAAAGGCTTTGTCGAAATTCACGGTGACCTTGACGCGCGCGATCGCCTCGGGTGCGAGCATCGCAACCAGCAGGATGACCACGGCGGCCGATCGAATTTGCGTCAGCATTGCGTTTACCTCTTGGCCAGGCTTCTGGCGAGGCCCTGCTTGCGCAGCTCGGCCACGGATTCTTTGACGAGTTCATCGATGAACTGCGGCAGCGCCTTCGGGTTCCGCGTCTCGCTGACCGCAGCCCACAGTAACTGGTTACGCGGGACGCTGTAAATCAGCGATTCCACCGTGATGATCTGATCGCGTGAGGGACCGCCAATTGGCGTGACGGTGGTCCAGCCGTAGCCGTAGTAATTCCAGAACGTGTTGTAGGAGGTGCTGATCCAGACGTTGTTGTCGTAACTGAGGCGCTGTTCGCTGCTGACCGGCCGCAACGCAATCACGCCGTCGATGTTTGCCTTCTCGAACCAGCCCTTAGCCCGCTCGGCGCTGAGCAATTCTTCCTTCGGCGCAAAGCGGTAGGTGGGCACCGCCTGCAGGCCGCGCGCCGCGAGCTCGTTCGCGAGCGCCTCCTCACCGGCGACGCGCAACCCATCGTCCTGGGTGATTACCAACGCCGCAAGTTTTTTACCCGCGAAGCTGACCTGTGCGGCATCTGGCGATTTCCAAATCGACTTGAACTCGGGTGCGGCCGCGAGCACGGCAACCGCCATCGCGGCGACTGCCAGCGTCACGATTGGCAAACGCGCCATCGATATTTGTGGCTGGGGCATGCGACCTGCAACGCAAATTGATGGCCACTCCGCAAGTCCTGAAAAACCTCTGGAATCAAAGCCGTCAGCCTGCGCGCGAAACCACCTCCTGTGAGTGGGCCACCCAGATGACGGCCTGCGGTGAGCATGACAACATGGGACGGAAGGATGGCGCGAGTCTTCATCACCGGCAGCACCGACGGGCTCGGGCGCGCGGCGGCGCGCGCGCTGCTCGACGAGGGTCACGAGGTGGTTCTGCACGCGCGGAATAACGATCGCGTGGCGGCCCTCGCGGATCTGGAGCCCGCCTCGGCCGGGCTGGTGATCGGCGATCTCAGCAGCGCGACCGAGACGCGACGTGTTGCCGTCCAGGTGAACGCCATCGGACGAATGGATGCGGTAATCCACAATGCCGGCGTCTACCTGACCAACGGCCGATCGCCAACACCGGAAGGACACCCGACCACGCTGGCGG
>DASVFC010000495.1:0-7461 GCA_036380235.1 Vicinamibacterales bacterium | reverse complement strand
AGGTCCGCTGTTCTTTCCGTGGCATGTGATCAAAGACACGGTGATGATGGCGGCTGTTTTCGCGTCGCTGTTCACGCTGACCGTGCTGGTGCCGGCGCATCTCGACGAGATCGCGAATCCCGCCGACGCCAGCTATATCCCGCGTCCCGAGTGGTACTTCCTTGCTCTCTTCCAGATGCTGAAGTATTTCCCCGGACCGTTGGAGCCGGTGGCGACGATGGTGATTCCTGGCGCCGTGATTGGGTTCCTGTTGCTGTTGCCATTCCTCGATCGCGGCAAGGTCCGGCATCCCCTTCAACGCTCCCGCCGCTGGTTCACCGTTGCGTTCGCCGGCCTTGGCGCCGGAGTAATCGGGTTGACGGCGCTCGGTCTTGCCGATCGGCCGCTGCATCGCGATCCGAATGACTGGGGCCTGCTGTCGATAGAGGGGATGCGCCTGGCCACCGGCAAAGGTGCCACGTGCGCGCGCTGCCATGCGGCCGGCGGGCCCGCAAGCGCATTGGCGCGGATTCGGCTGACCAAAGATGATGAGTGGCTGCTGGCGCACATGGCGGATCCGATCGCAATCGCGCCGGGCGTGCGTCCTGCAGACCAGCCATCGCCGCGCCGCGTGATGACGCGCATGCAGGCGGTCGCGGTCGTGGCGTTCCTGCGGCGGCAATACGGTGGCGCCACGTTGCCGGTGATCCCCCATGACGTCGCCGCCGCGGCGCAGACCTATGCGGAGGTGTGCGTCGCGTGCCATCGCATGTCGGGGGAGGGTGGCTCGGTGGGGCCCGATCTCACCCACGTCGGCAGGCGGCGCGACGAGGAAACGCTGCGCATGTTGATCGCCGATCCGCTCACCGCCTATCCGGATTCCGAGATGCCGCCGTTCAAGGAAACGCTGACGCCGGAACAGATCGCGACGTTGGCGCGGTACCTCTCGTCGCGGCGTTAGGTTAGTCCGCCGAACGCTACTGTTGCGAACGGCAGCCCGGGTGCATGCAGTTGCAGTGCAGCTCGATCTCCGGCGCCTTCTTGCAGTAGTCGCTGCAGTACTTGGATCCAGCGGGTACCGTGCAGTGGCAGGTTGGATGCGCGCACTTGTGATCCTTCTGATCAGCCATGGGAAACGCTCCTTCCGGGAATTATGAGCGCGAGCCGCGGCGGGCGAAAGCTCAGCCGTCTGCTAACGGTGTTCGATCAATTCGATGGCCTCGCGGCTCGGCCCTTCGATCATGACGGCGCGATAGTTGCCGAGTTGGTATGGCTGCTCGAGGAAGGTGACGCCGCCGTCGGCAAGCTTCGCGACCCAGGCGTTGAGATCGGTCACGCGCAACGCGATGTGATCGATCAAATGGCCGCGCGTGCTGACGGCCGGCGAGTCGTGCTGATTCATGTACCAGAACAGCGACACGTCGCCAAATACGGTGCTGTTGATCGATGGCGTCCGATACATGCCGTCCCAGTCGAGCGCCGGCAGGGTCTTGTCGGGACCGCGCTGCACGGCGCAATCAGCGGACGTGCGCGGCGTTTGCTTCAGCGAAGCCGGCACGTTGAGGTGCCGCTGATACCAGAGCTGCGCGCAGAACGGCTGGTCGTGAAACATGTGGACGTGATTGAAGCGCTCCACCGGCATGTTGCCCTGATACTCGACCAGGGCATCGTCGGGGCCGCGCAAGTAGGCGAAGCCTGGACCACCGGCGGGTTTGACGCCGCGCGTCTTCGCGTCGGCAATCCCGGCGCGCGTGAGGCCGAGCACGCCGCCCGACCCCGGCCACGTGTCGCTGCTGATGAACACGGTCCCGGTGCCGTCACCGGTGTAGAGCGGTAACAAGATGACGCCCTGTTTCAACAGGCGATCGCGGGCGGCACGCACATCCGTTACGTGCCAGCCGAAATGCCAGAACGCGGTGTGCGGTTGCATGGCCGGTGGTGCATCGACCTTGTTGAACAACACCAGGACGTTGTTCGGTGAGGCCAATGCCGGTTGACCGGCGAACATCGTCTTCGACGTCGAGGGAAATGCTTTCGTGTAGAACGCGATCGCGCCGTCAGGATCAACCGAGTTGAGATGCAGATGGTGAAAGCCGGGAACCGGGAGCGGGGAACCGGGAACCGGGAGCGGGGAACCGGGAACCGCGAGCGGGGAACCGGGAACCGGGAGCGGGGAGCCTGGACCCGCTGGCGCGGGCTGGCCGAAAAAGCTCAAAGCAAGAACTATTGCTCCAGCCCTAAAGCCCACCTGATGCCTCCAGTGATGTGCGCGCGAAAGACGGGATCGTTGCTCCAGATGTCATCGCGGTGTCCGAGCGACGTGTAGAACGAGCGTCCCTTCCCGAACTCGCGGGTCCAGGCTTGCGGATAGTCGCCGCCCTTCACAAGGTGAGGCTGCTTCGACAGGTCCATCGCATTGGTGTCGAGGCTGAGCAACACCTTCACGCGATCGCGTGAAAAGCCCATCGGGATCTTGTTCTTGAAAAGCACATCGATGTTTTCGTCCGGGCGCGTTGCGTCCCACGGCGCAGTGCCAAACAGGTAGAACTCGTCAACCAGCGGCCAGCTCGAACCCAGCATCTTCGTTGCCGGGTGTGTCCTGTCTTCCACCTTCAACACCGCGATCGTGCCTTGCGGCAGGTTGCGGTGGAAGTAGCCGCCGAGCATGTCTCCAAACGGCGGGTAATCGTAGAAGGTGAGCGACGCGCAGTGCGCGCCGATGAACCCCTTACCGCCGCGCACGAAATCGAGCAGGGCCTGTTTCTGCACATCCGTGAAGCGGAGGTTACCGTTGGTCATCATCATCACGCCGTCGAAGCCGGCGAGGTAGGCGGGGGTCAGGAACGAGAAGTCGTGTTCCTTGGCATCCAGCCTGTAGCCCTCGACCGTCGTCACGTCGAACCCATTTGTCTTTCCGAGTTCGAGCACCGCCTTCTCGGCCGGCCCGAGACTGGTGTGCTTATAGAGGCCGGCGTGCGTGAGAAAAAGGAGGCGTTTCTGCCCTTGCGCCTCGATGGCGAAGGGTGCGGCCAGTACCGCGGCGAGCGCTACTGCCCAACCGAGGTTTTTGGGGTTTGGTCGCCTTTGTGGCAGGTGTAGCACGTCACCCTCCCTAGAACGGATTCGCCTTCTTTGGGTTTGTAGTCAGGGAAGTATTGCTTATTGAGCGCTTTCGTCATTTCGAGCATCTGGCGCGCCTTGAGCTTGATCGGTTTTTCTTCGCTCGCGAAGTTGCCGCGGACGTGGCACGTGTTGCAGGTCACGCCCAGCGCCTGGACGATGTGGTTCATTTCCTCCTGGAAGGGCTGTGCGTACAGACCCGTCAGCACCTTGACGTTGGGGCTTTCCACTACGGTCGGGGTTGGTGCTTGAGCCTCCGATACCCCTGCGGGCATCAACATGAGCAGTGCCATACTGAGCAGACGGCCGAGTTTCATGCCGGAAGTATACCGACGCGAAGTGCGGGCGCAGGAGTTGCGTGGGTGAACTTGCGCAGTTTTCAGCGCGCATGCTATATTCGTCAGGTTCTCGTGAGCCTAGGACACCCTATCTAGGCTCAGTCGCTTCAAGACGCGCCTGAGTTAATCCCGTCGCAGGGGTTTTCGAGCGTCCGCTGAGGCCGAAAACACAACATCAAGTAGGGTTTTTCAGTTTCAGACACCAAGTCCTAGGGCTTCCAGGTCTGGAACACCGCAAGCCTCCTGATGGGAGGCGTGTGGTGAGTTTTTGTTTATTGCGACGCGGAGACGTCTGCGTTGCAGTGGCGGTGAACCGCGAGGTTTGCTCGCCCTCAAGAGGTGGAGTGCTCGTGCCGACGATTAGTCAGCTTGTCCGTAAAGGACGCGAGAAGGTTGAGTGGAAGACGAAGTCACCGGCGCTGCAGAACAGCCCGCAAAAGCGCGGCGTCTGCGTGCGCGTGTTCACGCAGACCCCGAAGAAGCCGAACTCCGCGCTTCGCAAGGTGGCGCGCGTCCGCTTGACCAACAAGATCGAAGTCACGACCTACATCCCCGGCGTCGGCCACAACCTGCAGGAGCACTCGCTGGTGCTGATCCGCGGCGGCCGCGTCAAGGACCTGCCGGGCGTTCGCTACCACGTTGTTCGCGGCACGCTCGACGCCGTCGGCGTGCAGGGCCGCAAGCAGGGTCGTTCGAAGTACGGCGCGAAGCGCCCCAAGGCGTAGCGTTTTTGGAAGCTGATAGCTGAAAGCCGAGAGCTGAGATATGCCGCGTAGACGAGAGATTCCGAAACGTGAATTGATGCCCGACGCGCTCTACCAGAGCCCGCTGGTCACCAAGTTCATCAACACGATCATGAGCGAGGGCAAGCGGTCCACGGCGGAGCGCATCCTCTATCAGAGCTTCGACCTGATCAAGGAGCGCTCGGGCGACGACCCGCTCAAGGTGTTCAAGAAGGCGGTCGACAACGTCAAGCCGGCGCTCGAGGTGAAGTCGCGCCGCGTCGGCGGCTCGAACTACCAGGTGCCGATCGAGGTGAACCCGAATCGCCGCCTCTCGCTCAGCATCCGCTGGCTGGTTGGCTTCGCGCGGGCGCGGGGCGACGGCAAGACGATGCAGGAGAAGCTGGCGAACGAGCTGCTCGATGCCGCCAACCTGCGCGGCGGCGCGGTCAAGAAGCGAGAAGACACGCACCGCATGGCAGAAGCGAACAAGGCGTTTGCTCACTATCGCTGGTAGGCCAACCGGCCCACAGGCGAACTGGCCAACAGGAATCAGTTAAGGGTTTCGGAAAGACGTATTCGTAATGGCGAGACAGGCACCACTGGAACGGACGCGGAACATCGGCATCATGGCCCACATCGATGCCGGCAAGACCACCACGACCGAGCGCATCCTCTTCTACACGGGCATCACCTACAAGATTGGTGAAGTCCATGAGGGCACGGCCGTGATGGACTGGATGGAGCAGGAGCAGGAGCGCGGCATCACGATTACGTCGGCCGCGACCACGTGCTTCTGGCGCGATCACCGCATCAACATCATCGATACGCCGGGCCACGTCGACTTCACCGTGGAAGTCGAGCGATCGCTGCGCGTGCTGGATGGCGCCGTGGCGGTGTTCGACGCGGTGTCGGGTGTCGAGCCGCAGTCGGAAACGGTGTGGCGCCAGGCCGACAAGTACCGCGTGCCGCGCATCTGCTTCATCAACAAGATGGACCGCATCGGTGCCGACTTCAAGGAGACCTTCTCGCAGTTCTCGTCGAAGCTGCAGGGCAACCCGGTGGCGATCCAGCTGCCGATCGGCGCTGAGGACAAGTTCAAGGGCGTGATCGATCTCGTGCGCATGAAGGCGCTCGTCTACAAGGACGAGACCATGGGCGCCGAGTACATGGTCCAGGACATCCCTGCCGACATGATGGCCGAGGCGCAGGAATATCGCGAGAAGCTGGTCGAGAAGGTCAGCGAGGCCGATGACAAGCTGCTCGAGAAATATCTCGGCGGCGAAGAGATCACCGAAGCCGAGATCAAGGCCGCGATCCGCAAGCGCTGCATCGAGTCGGTACGCAAGGAAGACGCGCCGTTCGTGCCGGTCGTGTGCGGCACCGCGTTCAAGAACAAGGGCGTCCAGCCGATGCTCGACGCGGTGGTGGACTACCTGCCGTCGCCGCTCGACATTCCGGCGGTCACTGGCACCGATCCGAACAAGGGCGAGGACGCCGATCCGATCGAGCGCAAGCCCGACGACAAGGAACCGTTCTCGGCTCTGGCCTTCAAGATCATGACCGACCCGTTCGTCGGTCAGCTCACGTTCTTCCGCGTCTACTCGGGCACGCTGACCTCGGGCTCCTCGGTGATCAATTCGACCAAGGGCAAGACCGAGCGCATCGGCCGCCTCCTGAAGATGCACGCCAACAAGCGCGAGGAGATCAAGGAAGTCAACGCCGGCGACATCGCCGCGGCGGTGGGTCTAAAGTCGACCACCACCGGCGACACGCTGTGCGATGAGAAGCAGTCGATCATCCTCGAGCGCATGGTCTTCCCGGAACCGGTCATCTCGCTCGCCATCGAGCCGAAGACCAAGGCCGACCAGGAAAAGCTCGGCCAGGGCATGGCCAAGCTGATGGCGGAAGATCCGACGTTCCGCGTCGCCACCGACGAACAGACGGGCCAGGTCGTAATTCGCGGCATGGGCGAGCTGCACCTCGAAATCATCGTCGACCGCCTCAAGCGCGAGTTCAACGTCGAGGCCAGCGTCGGCAAGCCGCAGGTGGCTTACAAGGAAACGCTGACCAAGCCGGCCGATGGGCACGGCCTGTTCAAGCGCCAGACCGGCGGCCGCGGCCAGTACGGCAACTGCAAGATCCGCCTGTTCCCGCGCGATCCGGGTACCGGCTACGAATTCGTCAACGAGATTGTCGGCGGTGCGATTCCGAAGGAATTCATCAAGCCGATCGATCAGGGCATCCAGGAAGCGCTGACGCGTGGCGTCCTTGCCGGCTATCCGATCGACGACGTGCGCATCGAGCTGTATGACGGCGATTACCACGATGTTGACTCGTCGGAAATGGCGTTCAAGATCGCCGGTTCGCTGGCCTTCCAGGACGCGGCCAAAAAGGCGGCGCCGGTACTGATGGAACCGGTGATGCGCGTCGAGGTGGTGGTGCCCAAGGACAACATGGGCGACGTCATCGGCGACCTCGCGGCCCGGCGCGGCAAGATCCAGTCGCAGGAAGATCGCGGCGGCACGCAGATCATCAACGCGCGCGTTCCGCTGAGCGACATGTTCGGGTACGCCACCGACCTCCGCTCGCGCACGCAGGGCCGCGCGACTTACTCGATGCATTTCGATCGTTACGAACAGGCACCGCGCAACGTCAGTGATGAAGTTGTGGCGCGCGTTCAGGGCACCAAATAGCGCCGCGAGGCGCGAGAGAGACACAGAATGTTGGGCGACAAGATCCGAATTCGTTTGAAGGCCTACGACGCGCGCGTGCTCGACCAGAGCACCGGCGAAATCGTCGAGACGGCGAAGCGCACCGGCGCGCGCCTGGCGGGTCCCATTCCGCTGCCGACCGAGATCAACAAGTGGACGGTGTTGCGCTCGCCGCACGTCGACAAAAAGTCGCGCGAGCAGTTCGAAGTGCGCACGCACAAGCGTTTGATCGACATCTTCGAGCCGACGCCGCAGACGGTGGACGCGTTGATGAAGCTGGATCTGCCGGCCGGCGTCGACGTCGAGATCAAGGCGTTCGGCAAAGAACACGGGAAGTAACCCATGGTCAACGGAATCATCGGCAAGAAAGTCGGCATGACCCAGCTGTTCCTCGAAGACGGAACGCTGGAGCCCGCCACCGTGCTGCAGGCCGGTCCCTGCATCGTCGTGCAGTCGAAATCGGGCCAGACCGACGGCTACGACGCGGTGCAGATCGGCCTGGTGGAATCGAATCCGCCGCGCCACGCCAACAAGGCGCTGACCGGCCATCACAAGAAGGCCAACGTGCCAGCGACGCGCGTGCAGCGT
>DASVFC010000494.1:0-6600 GCA_036380235.1 Vicinamibacterales bacterium | reverse complement strand
GCTCGCGGCCGTCGGGATAGACGATCACCCACTTCAGGCTCTTGCCGCGCAGATGCATGTGCGGCGACATCGCGTAGAGCGTGATGTCTTCGGTCACCGGCGTGATGCCGGTGAGGCGCCAGTTCTCGGCGTAGGGCGGGATGTTCGGCGTGGTGCGGCTGCGGCGCGTGCTGCCGGGATCCGCCTTGTATTCCACCTCGCGGCCTTCGGCGCGATAGATCGACAACCCATCCTTCGTCGTCGCCAGCGGATCGCCGGCCTGGCGGATCAGCACTTCGTGCGTCACCGGCACCTTGTTGAACCAGATGCCAAGCTTGGTGCGATCTTTCTGCGGCGTCCCGATCGGGTTGTAGTGCATCTGCCAGTTGACGTACTTCCCGGCCGGAATGCGCTTGCCGATGTTCGGCCGATGATGATCGAGCCCGCGGCCCGGCACCCACGACAGCAACTTGCTCGAACCGGGGAGCCCGCTGTCGGTAGACGGCAGTCCACGAGATCCGCGATCGCCGATCACCTTGCCGTCCGCATCAACGATGCGGCCGTCGATCAGGCGTGAGCCTTCGGGAATGTCGACGAAATAAATGCCGGCGTGATGCAGCACGGCGCGGTTGCTCGGCTTCAACTCCACCACTTCCGCGAACCGATCGACGTCCCACGGCACCTTCGAATAGAACATCTGCACGCCGAGCTCGCCTTCGGCAGGGATCTCGAACTCCACGGGCATCTCGAGCACGGCGTCGGGTTCCTTGCCGTAGGTCCAGCCGGTGGCAAATTGCGGCGCCGGCGGCAGGTCCGCCGCGTTGCCGCGCACCGCGCCGCCGTCGACCCACGCAACGATGGTCGCGATCTCCTTGTCTGAGAGGCTGATGTCGTTGCGCATCGGCAACGTCTGCGTCATGTCGGCGCCCCAGGGCGGCATCTCGCGCGATGCGACCTTCGACTTGATCGCCCTCGCCCATGGCCGCGCGTCTTCGTACGACAGCAGCGACATCGGCGCCACTTCACCAGGGCGATGGCAGTTGGCGCACTTCGCGTACATGATCGGCGCCACGTCTTTGGCAAACGTCGGCGCCGACTGGCTTGCAGCACCCGCTGACGAGCCCTGCGCAGCGACGTTGAACGATGCGAGCGAAGCGAGACCGGCGGCGATCAGCGCGAAACGTTTCATAACCGCTCCTTGTATCCGCCTTCGCTCGCTGCTCGAGCTCCGGCGGGACGCGGTGGCGTAATGCTTCTTCGCCACGGCGCCAATATTAGCTCACTTGGGGGCGCCGGGCGCGCACGTGGCGACCGCTTCTACGGCGGAGGTCACGTTGATTCGGCTGACCTTGTCCCTGATCAACAGGCCGCGAATCACCATTGTTCGATCGCGGTGCTGCGGGAGGTTGAACTCGCTGATGCCGATCAGCCGGAACGTCTGCTTGCCGGCCGGCGCGGCTTTGGGGATTTCGTCGCCCTGCGCCTGGTTGGCGACGCTCGGGACCGGGTCCGTGGCCGCCACCAGCATCCAGTTGTTGGCGCCCTGCTCGCGCAGGCAGCCCGTGACGCTGACGATTTCCACCTTCTTCGACGGCGGCGACTGCACGAAAAACAGTGCGATCAGTAATGCGATCATGCGGGCCGTATGATACCCGACGAGTGAGCCCCCGTAATCCTCCGACACACAATCGAGCGGACGTCGTCCGCTCGCTTGTTCGCTCAGGACTCGTGCTCCTGGCGGTGGTCCTGGCGCCGGCGCCACTCGCGCACGAAGCGGAGAGGACACGAGTCACCCTGACGCTGGCCGCCGACGGCAACTTCGTGCTCGACGTCGCCAACGATCCCAATTGGCTGCTGCTGCGGCTCGAGACGTTCGCCGGCGGCACCGTGCCGCCGCACGTCACGCCCGAACAACGCGACCAACGCCTCGCGCAACTCACCGCTGTCTTCGCCGACCGCATCGTGTTGTTCGTGGACACGCAGGAAGTTCGCGCGACCACCGTCGAGTACCGGAAGCCGGGAGCCGGGAGCCGGGAACCGGACGCGATGGCGAGTTTCCGCCTCACCGGCACCATGCCGCGCGATGCAACACGCCTGCGGTGGCTGTACGGCCTGGTGGCCGATCCGTATCCGCTCGAAGTGCGGCAGCCGGATGGCTCGTCAACCGTGGAATGGATCGACGGCACCAACTGGAGCGACGTGATCGACCTCTCGAAAAGCTTCACGCGTCCGACCCGCGCCGAAATCGCGCAGCAGTACCTGTGGCTCGGTTACACGCACATCCTGCCGAAAGGTCTCGATCACATCCTGTTCGTGATCGGCCTGTTCCTGCTCAGCCCGCGCTGGAAAGCGATGCTGCTGCAAGTGACGGCGTTCACCGTCGCACATTCGATCACGCTCGCGCTGTCGATCTACGGCATCGTCTCGATGCCGCCCCGGGTGGTCGAGCCGTTGATCGCGCTTTCGATTGCGTACGTCGCGATCGAGAACCTCTTCACCCGCGAGTTACATTCGTGGCGGCTCGGGCTCGTGTTCGCGTTCGGCTTACTGCACGGGCTGGGCTTCGCCGGCGTGCTCAGGGAGCTCGGCCTGCCGCGCGAGGAATTTCTCACCGCGCTGGTGACGTTCAATCTCGGTGTTGAGGCCGGTCAGCTCACGGTGATCGCGGCGGCGCTGCTGCTGGTCTTTCCGTTCATGAAAAGAGGCTGGTACCACCGGCGTGTGGTGATACCAGCCTCTATAGCCATCGCGCTGACCGGTCTTTACTGGACGCTCGTACGAGTCGTCGACGGCACGAACTTCTGAATGCGCTGACCGTAGGTGTCCGCCGCATACACCGCGCCTTTCGAGTCAACGACGATGCCGTGCACCCAGTCGAACTGGCCGGGGCCGAGGCCCTGCGATCCCCAGGTCGCGACGATCTTGCCGTCTTTCAACGACAGCTTGTGGACGCGCTCGCCGGCGTGATCGGCGATGAACGCGAAGCCGTCATCACCCTTGCGCGAGATGCCGATGTCCCACGGGTACCATCCCTCGACCTTGATCTCGCGCTGGTAATTCAGGTTCTTGTCGTAGACCTGCAGGCGATGGCCTTCGCGATCGATGATGTACATGTTCTCCTGCGCATCGACCGCCAGCTTGTGCGGCAACACCCACTCGCCGGGGCCGGTGCCCTTGTCGGCAGGGCCACCCTGGCCCTTCGCCACCTGCTTGATGAACTTGCCGGTCTTGTCGAACATCACGACGCGGTTGTTGCCGTAGCCATCGGTGACCACGATGTTGCCGTTCTTCAGCACGGCTATGCCCGACGGCAAATCGAAATGCTTGTCGTCGTTGCCCTTCTCCAGCGTCGTGCCGAGCTGGAGCAGCACCTTGTCCATCTTGTTGTTCATCTTGATGATGCGATGCGCGTCGCGCTCGATCATGTAGACGTTGCCTTCCCAATCGACCGTGCCGGAGTGCTGCCAGTTCGGATCGAGCTTCCTGCCGTTCAATTCCTGATCACCGCCAGCCGCGATCAGCTTGCCGTCGGTGTTGAACACCATTACCGGCTTGGCGCCGCGATTGAACACGTAGATACGATCCTGCTGATCGATGGCGAGGCCCGAGATGCCGGGTTGATTGGTCGGGCCCTGTCCGGCCGGACGCGGGTTCGCCTGGCCGGTGGCGCGACGCGCGGCGGCGGCCGCTTCGCGTTCCGCCGGTGGCGGCGGCGGCGTTTTCAACCCGAAGAATTCACCAGGGGGCAACGTCGGCCAGTTCGGCACGAGTCGGTAACCGCCATCGGAAACGCTGTTCTGCGCGTACGCCGGCGCAAGCGCGAGCGTCAACGCGACCGCGGCAGTCGAGATCAACAGGAGTCGTCGCATATACTCTCCGCGCGGGAGCATACACGATGCAGTCGGCAGTCAAAAGTCGGCAGTTAAGAGTCCAGTCAACAGTCGGGGCAGTTGTCAGTCTTAGTCTGGCAGTTGTCAGTCTTAGTCCGGCAGTTGTCAGTCTCACAGTTCTCTCCGCGGCCGTCGCCGCGCAGGAAGTGCCCAAGGGACAGATGCCGACGCTGGGACGGCCGACGCAGACAGACGACAAAGTGCCGCTGTTCGACTTCGACACTTACTTCATCGGCAAATGGGAGTTCGAGTGGTCGATGCCGGAGACGGTGCTCGGGCCGGCGGGTCCTTATACCGGGACAACGGTGGTCAAGAAACTCGACGGCCGCTTCTACGAAGCGTTGAGCGAGGGTGAGGGACCGAACGGCAAGTTCACGGTGCGCGAAGTGATCGCGTATCACCAGGACAACAAGACGCTCGCGCGCACGGTGACCGACTCACGCGGCTACAGCTACTTCCAGTTTGGTCCGGTGGGTGGCGACCTGGGCGGGATCTACAACGTGCATTTCGAGAGCGCACCGTTCACCGTCAACGGCAAATCGGTGCGCCTGCGTCACACCATGCACTTGCTGTCGCCGCTCAACTATCGAATGGCGACAGCAATCTCGGTAGACGGCGGGCCGTTCACGAATCTCGGCACGCCGTGGTGGCGCAAGGCGCCGTAGGTAGATTGCAGATGTGAGATGTGAGATTGCAGATTTATTGGGGATCTAGATCGCCAAATAAATCCAAAATCTCAAATCTCACTTCTTCAATTCGATCTTGATTCCCTTGAGCGCTTCTGTCTTGGGCACGATCTCGGTCTTGCCGGCCGGATATTTATTCAGGTTGAAGATGTGCGCGACGATGTCGGCCTTTTGAGCGGGCGTGACGCTGCCGGGGCTGCTCGGCGGCATCGAGACGCGAATGCGCTCGAAGAAATCGCCCACTGACAAATCGTTCCAGTTACCCTGGAAATCCGCACCGGCCAGCGGCGGCGCGAAGCCGTCACCCAGCAAGTCGCCGCCATGGCATTCCGAGCACGCCGCTTTGTAAGCTTCGGCACCGCGCTCGGCCTGCTCGGCCGTGAAGACGCCTTCCCAGATGCTCTTGGGAGTTTCCTGCGCACGCGCAACCCCGAAGGACAGCGCCGCAGTGAAAAGTCCCATTGTCAGGACAAAGATCACTCGAAGTTTCATGGTGCTCATTGTAATGCAACCGTGGTGCCGTCGTTCCACAGCCAGGCGGCACCGCGCACGCCGCTGGCGTCTCCATGCGTCGCGCGACGTAACTTCGTGTCAACGCGATCGGAGAACACGTGCGCGCCCCACAGCCGGGGCACACGCTCGTAGAGCCGCTCGATATTCGACAGGCCGCCGCCCAGCACGACCACGTCTGGATCGATCACGTTAATGACCGACGCGATCGCCTTCGCAAAGCGGCGCTCGTAACGATCGAGTGCGGCGAGGGCCACGGCATCGCCGCCATCTGCCAGCGCCGCGATTTCGCTCGCGGGAAGATTGGCTCCGCCGTGCGCGGCGAAGTCGCGCGACAGCGCCGGCCCCGAGAGAAAGGTCTCGATGCATCCGCGCCGGCCGCAATAACACTGCGGGCCCGGCCGCTCATCCTCATCGGGCGCCGGCAACGGGTTATGTCCCCATTCGCCGGCAATGGCGTTGGCGCCGACCACGACCTGCCGATGGACGACGAGCCCGCCGCCGGTGCCGGTGCCGATGATGACGCCAAACACCACCGGTGCGCCGGCGGCAGCACCGTCGGTCGCTTCCGAAAGCGCGAAGCAGTTCGCGTCGTTGGCCAGGCGCACAGGTCGGTTGAGCGCGCGCGAGAGGTCGCGTTCGAATGGCTTGCCGATCAGCCAGGTTGAATTCGCGTTCTTGATCAGGCCGGTGGCTGGAGAAACGGCGCCGGGAATACCGATGCCGACGCTTCCCCGCTCGCCCGTCGCCGCTTCGATCTCCGTAACGAGGTCGGTGATGGCGCGCACCGTGTGGTCGTAGTTGCCGCGCGGCGCGGTGATGCGGCGCCGGCACACCTCGCGCCCGTCGCCGGCGAGCGCGAGGCCTTCAATCTTGGTGCCTCCGAGATCGATGCCGATACGCACTAGTAGATACGATCGTTGCGGCGCGTAATTGTCTATCGCCGGCGGCAGATTATGGCCGATAACCGGGACCGCGGACTGGTTCGCCCGGACGCGCATCGGTGATCTTGCCGCCAGACACCACGGCCTTGCCGTTGACGAACACATGCTCGATGCCCTGCGAATAGTGGGTCGGATCTTCGAACGTCGAGCGATCGATGATGGTGTCGGCGTTGAAGATCGTGATGTCGGCCTTCAGCCCCGGCTTGAGCAACCCGCGATCGGCGATGCCGACGCGCGCTGCCGGGCGCGACGTGAAGCGGCGAATCGCCTCCTCGAGCGACATCAGCTTTTCCTCGCGCACGTATTTGCCCAGCACGCGCGGGAACGAGCCCCACGCGCGCGGATGCGACTTCGACTCCGACAGCGGTCCGTCTTCGGCACGGGCGCCCGAATCGGTGCCGATCGACATCATCGGATGCGCCAGCGCCGCCTTGACATCGTCTTCACGCATGATCGAAATGATCACGGACGTTTCGCCGCGATCGGCGATCACCAGATCCATCGCTGCGTCGCGCGGATCCTTACCCATCTCCTTGCCGATCTGCACGAGGTTCTTGCCTTCCCACTGGCGTAACGACGGATCGAGGACTG
>DASVFC010000493.1:0-9811 GCA_036380235.1 Vicinamibacterales bacterium | reverse complement strand
TGATGCCGGTGTATCTGCTGCTCACATACGTCGTGTTGTTCGCCTCCGGCATCCGGCGCGCACGGCCGTTTGCGCTGGTCACCGCCGGGTTCATTCTGCCGGTCATACCGCTCGCGCTCTATCTGCTCGCGATGCCAGAGGTCTACGCCGGATTTGTCGGACGTTACGCCAAGGCCACCGTCAACGTCGACGTCGTCCAGCATCCGCTGGCGCTGTTCAGCGCCCGCCTCGTCGACGAATGGTGGCCGACCTATAGCAGCTTCTTCGAGCCGCGATTCCTATTCGAACACGCCGAGACACACCTGCTCAGCTCGACCTATACCACCGGCATCTTCATGAAGGCGATGCAGTTCCTGTTGCCGCTCGGCGTGTTCCACATCGCGCGCAACCGGCGGACGCCGTTCACGTTGCTGCTGCTCGGCGTGTTCTTCTCGGCGCCGCTTGCCGCGAGCATGATTCCGGAAAAGTACGCGATCGATCGCGCGCTGATGCTGATCGCCTCGGGTGCGATCATCGCCACGTTCGGCGTCGACTGGTTGCTGCTGCCGCGGGCGCGCTTCCTGAAGTGGCCCGCCACGGCCGTCTGCGTCGGGTTGCTGGCGTGGACGATCGTGCAGTTCAACGACTTCTATCGCGACTACCTGACCGATTACCCGAAGCGAGCCGCGTTCTGGTTCGACGGCAATCACCCCGGCGCGTTCGCACCGCTCGTCGACCAGCATGCGAAGGACGATCCGCGCTTCATTTACCTGAGCGCTCGATTACCGCGCATCAAGGACCATTGGCAGCTATATCTGCTGCGCAGCGGTCGCGCCGAACTGCTCAAGCGCACCGTGTTCTTCTCCGAGCACGATCTGCAACTGGCGTTCGTCAAACCCGGCAGCCTCTTGTTGACAGGCGCGGACGATTCCGCGGAACGCGCCTTCCGGCAGATGCCGGCCGTAAGGCCCGTGGCGCAGATCACCGAGCCCGACGGCACACCGTCATTCACGATCTTCGAGCGCACCGACTGGGCCGGCGTGTATCGATTCGACGGCTCATATTCAGTGGACGTCAACGTCAGCTGCTCGTCGGTTGACGGGCGCGCTGCCTGCGACAGCGCCGCGGTTCCTGCACCGTGTCTGCAGGAGATCGTTGTGACCAACGGGCTGGTCTCGGACAACTGCGGGTATCTCAAGCCGGTTCCACTCAGCGATGATGGCCGCTACGACGGCGCCGACACGAATTTCGGCATTCCGATCACAGGGATCTTCGATACCAACGGGAACGCGGAGTTGACCGGCACCGGCGTCGCACGTAACAACCGCTACGACTTCAGGTTCACGCTCACCAAACGCCGCTGAGGGTTCAGTCTGCATGAAATTGGGATGGATGTGAGGACAGGTATGAGGCCTCGCCCGATTGACACCTCACGGTTGCGTTAAGATCCGCGCATGAAACGATCGACGGTGCTGAGCGTCATCCTGGCAGTCGGCGTGCTGAGCGCCTGTCTCGCCGCGCAACGGCCGGCTGAATTTTCGGTGGAGCGGCTTGCCGAGAACCTCGCCGTCATCAAGGACACCAACGACGGCAACACGGCCGTGTTCATCCGCAACGATGGCGTCGTGCTCGTCGATACCAAGAGCCTCAAGGCCGGGCAGCAGCTGCTCGAAGTGCTGCGCACCGTTACCACCAAGCCGGTGACGCACATCCTCCACACCCACCATCACTACGATCACACCGGCGGCAACTCGTTCTTCCCTGCGCACGTCGAGGTGATCGCGCACGAGAACGCCGCGAAGCGGATGCCGGAGATGACCGAGTTCAACACGCCGGAACGTAAGCATGGGCTGCCGGATCGCACGTTCGCGAACACGCTCACCTTGTTCGATGGTGCCGACGCGATCGACCTGTATTACTTCGGCCCTGCGCACACCGACAACGATGCGTTCATCGTCTTTCGCGGTCTCGGCGTGATGCATGCCGGGGACACCGCGCCAGGCATGAACGCAACGCGCCATGGCGGCAGCGCGGAGAAGTATTTCGACACCATGAGCGGAGCCGCGAAAGTCAGCGGGGTGCGCACGGTGATCCCGGGACACGGGCCGATGATGACCTGGCAGCAGTTCACAGACAACGTGGAGACTCTACGTAAAGGCAGGTAGCAGACCGCGATGATGTTGATTCTTTTTCGTTCAAAGCTCACCGATACGGATCCCGAAGGCTACGCGAAGATGGCCGCAGCGATGGATGCACACGCGAAGACGTTTGACGGCTACATCGACGCCAAGTCCTTCCGCGCCGAGGACGGCGAGCGCCTCACGGTGGTGTGGTGGCGCGATGAGGCCAGCCTGAAAGTCTGGGCCAGCGACGCGAAGCATCGCGTGGCGCAGCAACGCGGGCGCGAGCGGTGGTACGAGTACTACAAGATGGACGTCGCTCAGATCGTGCGCGTCAGCAACTACGATCGAGCCGCGGTGGCGCCGGTGGCCTGACCAGCGTCCCCGAGCGCGCGCCGCGGCGCGCCAGATGGCTCGTGCCCCATCGCCACAGCTCGTTGAATACCGGCTGCAGCGTCCGCCCATACGGCGTGACGCGGTAGCGCACGCCGAGCACCGCCGGCCGCAGCTGCTCGCGGCTGACCAGTCCGTCCGCGGCCATCTGCCGCAACTGTTCGCGCAACACCTTGGCCCGTACGCGCGGCATCGCGCGCTGTAGTTCACCGAACCCCATCGGTCCGGCGGCAAGCCGCTGCATGATCATCGGCTTCCATCGGCCGGCGATCACCGCGATCGCCGTGTAGAGCGGACAGGCCGCGCGTTCCTCGCGGCTGCCGGCGCGCTCGCCTCGCAATGGGTACTTCAAAGTACCGTCTTGTGAGCCGTGCCGCGCGAGCGTAGAGTCGATGCCCATGTCTGCTTGTCACCTTTTCCGCGTCATCATGCCGGTCAGCGACATCGACGCGGCACAGCGATTCTACAGCGCGCTCCTCGAGCAACCCGGGATGCGAGTGTCGCCCGGCCGCCACTACTTCAACTGCGGCGGCGTCATCGTGGCGCTGTATCACCCGGCCTCTGACGGCGACCGCAAGACGCCGCGGCCGAACTTCGAACACGTCTACTTCTCGGTGGCCGATCTGGACGCCGCGTTCACGCGCGCGCAACAGGCCGGCGGCCTGTCTACTGAGACGGGCGACGGCGGCTTGCCAATGGGCGCAATCGCGCAGCGGCCGTGGGGCGAACGCTCGTTTTACATGCACGATCCATCAGGCAACCCGCTGTGTTTTGTCGACAGCGCCACCGTGTTCGGCGGCCCGCCGGCCCCGTGACCCGGCAATCCGGCGTGGGACGCAGCGCCCGTCCGGACGTGACATGATCGTGGATGTGATTCTGCGACTCACGGCGGTATGCCTGCTGCTCGGCATGACCCTCACGGCCCAGCAGCCGCAAGTCCCGACGGTCGACCTTACGGTCGAGGTGATCGGCCTTAAGGTATCCGAGTTCAGCGGCAAGATGGACGAGTACGCCGCCTTGCGGCGCGCGTTGCAGGAAGGGTTACCGGTGCTGGCGGTGACGGACAATCCCACCGAGATCCAGCGCGCGGAGCGACTGCTTGCCGCGCGCATCCGCAAGGCGCGGTCCGGCGCGCGCCGTCACGACATCTTCACCGAGGATTCGCGCCGGGCCTTCCGCCAGCTGCTGCGCCCGCTGGCGACCCCCGAAAACTGCGCGTTCATCGCCGACGACAATCCCGGCGAATGGGACTGGTCGGTCAACAGCGAATATCCGAAGCAGAACCCCGTGTCGAGCGTGCCGCCGTCAATTCTCGCGGCGCTGCCACGGCTGCCAGACGACGTGTTCTACCGGTTCCTCGACACCGACCTGGTGCTGCACGACACGCGGGCGAACATCATGCTCGATCGTATCGACAACGCCATTCGCTGCCGACCCTAGTCCGGCAAAGGTTCACCCCAGCGCTGCCGTTGGGCTAGCGCACCGGCCCGCGATCGGGAATGAAGTCGCGCCCACGTATCACCTCGGCCACGTTCTTCGCGGCGCCGACGAACGGGATGGCGTCGAGGCCGGAATGCACCGCGCCACCGAACACTCCCTTGCGGCGGATCGCCGCGCCGATGGTGAAGAGGGCAATTGCCGCTCCCACATACGGAATCGATCGTGTCAACCGCCGGGCTAGTTTCCGTCCGGCGTAGTTCCTGATCTTCATCGTAGTCGCCATGACGCGATCAAGAGCAAATTCCGAGCCGTCAGCTGCGGATCATGACCGTATGGAAAACAGACGGGCGCGTGTAGAAATTCTTACGCGATCGGAGCCGCGTTACACGTTCACCCCACACATCGCGGTGGCATTTGCTGGCAATACAATTGCTCAAGCGGGGCCGACATCCCCAAGAATGTCGGAGCCGACGCATTTGAACCAATCACAACAGGAATTCTGCGCCGCGTTGAAAGCCGCGCGTGAACACCGCGGCCTTAAGCTCACGGACATTGCCGCAGCGACGAAGATTTGCCCGTCGTACTTTTCCGCGCTCGAGCGGAACGATCTGCGCGTGTGGCCGAAGGGCCTCTTCCGCCGCTCGTTCTTCCGCGCCTATGCCGGCGCCGTTGGCCTGCCCGAGACCGAAACCCTCGATGAGTTCCTTCGGCTGTTTCCGGAGGAGGAACCAGCGGCCGCACCCGCGCCGGCCCCACCCGGCAAGCCCGGCTGGCAGCGCATCGTCGAAATGGTGCAGGCCTTCTTCGGTGACGAGGATGACGATGGAACGCCGAAGCCGGTTGCTGGGGACCGACCATGGACCAGCGATGCGAAACGGGTCCAGCCGCGCAACCAGGGCTCGCGGATTCGGATACGAATCAAAGTGACGCCCTAGCGGTCGAGCGCCTCGGCCGCGCGCGCCTTCGCAATGCGGGAAATCAGGTGCGTCGGAACGCTCTCGTCATACGAGAACCGCAGCGTCGCCTTGCTGTGCAGGTGGGGCGCGAGCTCCTTCTTCATCGCCTTGAGCAACCGGGCGGTGGCCGGGTAAATGGAATAGTGGTTCTTGAACCCGGCGAAGTACAACACCATCTTACCGTCGAGCTTGTAGACCGGGACTTGATAAGAAATCCCTTCGGTGGACTTCGGCAGCGCCTTCCTCACGATCGCGCGCACGCGACGCAACGTCGCATGGGTTTCGGGCGGCAGCGACGCAATGTACTCGTCGACCGACTGGAAATTGGTTTTCGCCATCAGCTGATACCGGGCAAGGCCCGCTTGTATTGCAGGCGAATCGCCGTCAGGTCCGGGCGCTCGATCCGTAAGTGGTTGGTGATGCGATGCACTTCGGCTTCTTCGGACGTCGAGATCCGCGCATCGCTCGCCGCCACCGCGAACAAACAGCGCGCCAGGGCCACCCGTTCCTCATACGCCGTGGAGTCGGCGAACTCCTGCGTAATCGCGAAGTCGGCGCTGGTTCCGAACATCAGGTTGGTCGTCTTCGCGATGCTGACCACCAGCATGGCCTGATCGGGCGGCAGCCCGCCATGCTCCGCGAGCAGGCGCTCCATCATCTTGGTCTCCTCGTCGGTGATGTGCTCATCGGCGCGGGCGACGCGGCCGAGGAGATACGCGAAACGCGCCAGGAACTGGGCGCGCGTGGGTTCGAGGCGATCGAGCGCGTTGACGAGCTCGCGCAGCGGAGCGGGTTCGGGCGTCGCGGCGGAGTCGCTGACGCCCAGCCAGGCTTGCAGGGATTTCAGCACGAACCAATTATGACAAATCAGTTCGTGCCGAATGCGTAAAGCGCCTGCGTGGTGCGGACGTAGATGCGGCCGTCAGTGATCGCGGGCGTGGCGTAGGCTTCTTCGTTCAACGCGTTCACGCTCTTCACCGTCAGGTCACCGCCCGGGGTCACCACCACCACGGCACCGGCCTCGGTGGTAAAGAAGATGTTTCCGTCGGCCGCAATCGGCGACGCGAACACCGCCCCCGGTGCGCCGGTGAGGCGGCCCTGCTTGATCACCGCCCCCGTGTCTGGATTGAGCGTGGTGACAATGCCGTTGTCGTTCACCATGTAGAGGACGCCTTGATAGAGGAGCGGCGATGGCAGCTGTGGAACACTGCGCTGATATTTCCAACGAATGGCCTTGTCGGTCATGTCACCCGAGCCGCCGAGGCGAATCGCCAGCATGCCGTTCTCGGAGTCAAGCGCGGCGCGATAGTACGCCCACTCGTCCTTGTTGAGCGTGCCGCTGCCGTCGAGATCGGTGGCATCGAACCAGAACGCCTGCGTGAATTTCGGAAATTCCGATTTGGCGATGACCCCGTCGCCATTCGTGTCCGCGGTCTTCCACACTTCTTCGGCGGGCGGCACTGTGACCTTGTTGCCGGGATCGTTCACCGGCGCGCCGTAGCCGTTGACGTAAATGGTGTCGCCGCCGATCACCGGCGTCGACTTCATCTCGAACGACAGACCGCCGACCCACCACAGCTTCTTCCCGGTGGCGGCATCGTATGACGTCAGCAGGAACGAGCCTGGCAGCAGGATCTGATCGCGGCCATCAGGACCCTTCCACACGATCGGCGTCGAGTGACCGCTCTTCGCTTCGGGCCGATCGACCTTCCACACCTGCTTGCCCGTACGCTTGTCGAGCGCAAGGATGTAGGAGTTGAGGCTCTGATCGAGCGCGAGCACCACCAGGTTGCCGACGATCACCGGTGACGCGCCCATACCGTAAATGTTGTTGAACGGTCCGAGCGGCAGCTTCCACAATTCCTTGCCGCTCTTGTCGTAGGCCACCATGCCGTAATCGGGGAAGAACACGTAGATACCGTTGTCTTCGACGGCCGGGCTCGGCGAGGCGGGGTTGTTGCGCTTGTCGACGACTTTGGTCTTCACCATGGGCGCCGGCCGTTCCCACACGATCTTGCCGGCCCCGCGATCGATCGCGATGGTGGAAAGTTGATCGCCGCGGAACCCCGTCAGGTAAATGCGGTCGTCGAACAGGATTGGCGATGAGTGGCCCGGCGGCAGCGGCAACCGCCACAGCAGGTTCTTGTCCGTCCCGAATTCGGTCGGAATCCGCTTCGCGGTGGAGAGGCCCGACCCGTTGGGACCCCGGAACCGCGACCATTCGGTCGCACTAACGGCAATCGAAAACGTGACGGCAATGGCAACGGCGAGCGTTGAGGTGAGAAGTGGCTGTCGCACGGTGGCAGTGTACGCGAGGACAGGGCATTTTGCGCCCCTGTGACGAATAGCGGTACCGACGTGACCGCCGGCTGCCGAGGGAACTATTCGATTTGAACTATAGTCTAATTCGAATACCGATGAAGAGGCTCACCCGCAACCCCGAGGCCCTGCTGCCGCTGAAGCAGGCGACCTATCAAATCCTGCTCGCACTTGGCGACGAGGCGATGCACGGCTACGCGATCATGCAGGCCGTGGCCGCCATCACCGACGGCCGCGAAACCATCCTGCCGGGCACCTTGTATGCGGCGCTGGCGCGGATGGTGGATGAAAAGCTGGTCGAGGAATCGGCGCCGCGAGACGACGACCCGAGCGGCGGTCCGCCCCGCCGCTATTACCGCCGGACAGCATTCGGACGGGCGGTGGCGCGCGCCGAATCGGAGCGATTGCGCGCGCTGCTCGACGTCGCGATCGCGCAAAAGATTCTCGGCGGGGCACGCAAGTGATCGCGCGCATCGCCTCGCATCTGTATGCCGTGGCACTGCTCGCCTTTCCGGCCTCGCATCGGCGGACGTATGGGCCGGAAATGCGAACCGCATTTGCCGATCAACTGCGCGAAGCACGCCGGCGCGGCGCGGCTGCCGCCATCCAGTTCGCGTTCGCCGCGTTCAACAACGCAGTGGCGGCCGGCCTCGGCGCCCGCTGGCATCACTACCGCAGCAACCCCGCAACCACTTCGGCATTCTCGCGCCTCGATTTGATCCTGGCGTGGCGCATGCTGATTCGCTATCCCGGCTTCAGCGCCATCAGCGTGTTCGGCATCGCCATGGGAATTGCCGTCGCCGCCGGCGCCTTCACCATCGTCCACGTGCTCACCGAGCCGCAGGTGCCCCTGGCTGAGTCGCCGCGACTCGTCTCGCTGTTCAACCGCGACGTCGCCTCGAACAATCGCGAATCGCGGCTGCTGTTCGACTTCAACGAGTGGCGGCACCTCACATCGCTCGACGAGATCGGCATTGCGCGCACGGCTTCGCGCAACCTGGTGATCGACGGACCCGCCGAACCGATCAACGTCGCGGAGATTTCTGCTTCGGCGTTTCGCATCGCGGGCGTATCGGCGTTGCGCGGCCGTTACCTCCTGCCCGAGGACGAGGCGCCCTCGGCGGAGAACGTCGTCGTGATCGGTTACGGCGAGTGGGTGCGCCGCTTTGGCGGCGCGGCAGACACGGTGGGCCGCACCGTGGAGCTTGGCGGCGTCACGCACACCATCGTCGGCGTGATGCCGGATGGATTTGGATTTCCGGTCAGCCATTCGTTCTGGGTGCCGTGGCGAGTAGACACCACTGCCTTCGCACCGCGGACCGGCCCCACCGTGCACGTGTTCGGCAGGCTCAGCCCAACGACATCGATCGAGACGGCGCAAGCGGAACTGGCGGCAATTGGCGAACGGGCCACCGCCAGGTTGCCCGAGACGCATCGACATCTGCGGCCGCGCGTGGTGCCGTATACCTACGTGTTCAACGACCTCGACGATCCGGATAACGCCGTCGCCATGCGCGCGATCCAGTTTGCGCTGGTGATGCTGTTGATCGTGATCTGCGTCAACGTCGCCATCCTCGTCTACGCGCGCACCGCCACGAGGCAGGCGGAGATTGCCGTGCGTGGCGCGCTCGGTGCCAGCCGGCGTCGCATCATCGCGCAACTGTTCGTCGAGGCGCTCGTGCTGGCGGGCCTGGGTGCTGCCATCGGCGCCGTGGCGCTGACGATCGCGCTGCCACAACTCGAGTCCGCGATCCTCGCGACGACGGGTGGCAGCCTGCCGTTCTGGATTCGGTTCGAGGTCCCGTCGGCCGCGATCGTTTATACGGCGGCGCTGGCGTTGCTGGCCGCCGCGATCGTGGGCGTGTTACCTGCGGTGAAGGCGACCGGGGTTGATGTGCGAACGCGCCTGCAGACATTGTCGGCGGGCGGCGGGTCGGACATGCAGATGGGGGCGCTCTGGACGCTGCTGATCGTCGCCCAGGTCGGCCTCACCGTGGCGCTGTTGCCGTCGGCGATCTTTTTCACCTGGGATGGTCTTCGCCTGCGGACGGGCGATGCCGGATTTGCCAGCAAGGAGTTCCTGTCTGCGACGCTGGCGATGGATCGATCGCTCGATCCGCCGACGGCTGACGCAGCCGCCGCGTTCGCGGTCCGCTATGGCGCTGCTGCGGCGGCACTCGACGCGCGTCTGCGCGAAAGCAGCGCGATCCGCGACGTGACGTTTTCGATCACCACTCCAGGCCAGGAACTGGCGATGGTGATCGAGGCCGAAGCGCTGGCCCCGCCACTCGACGCCGCCGACTACAACATCGTCGAAGGCACGAAGGCGGGACACCTGGTTCGCTACAACCGCGTCACGCCAAACTTTTTCGACGCGTTCGAAGTGCCGGTGATGCTGGGCCGTGGCTTCGCGGCGCAGGACGCCGGCACCGATCGGGTCGTCATCAGCCGTGAGCTGGCAACGACCGTGTTCGGCGCCGCCAATCCACTGGGGCAGCGGATCAAGTATGTGGGACGCAGCCGCGAGGCGATGTTCGACGGCATCGCGATGGGCCCGTGGCTCGAGATCATCGGCGTCGTTGCCAACTTCCCCGCCAATGACGT
>DASVFC010000492.1:0-4746 GCA_036380235.1 Vicinamibacterales bacterium | reverse complement strand
CCTGACCTCGCCGTTCGGCACGCCGGCATCGTTGAGAATCGCAATCCATTCGGCCGATGTTTTGGTGCGGAAGACTCGATCGATCGGCGGACGCATCGCTACGTAGTTCAGCATCCGATCCTTGTTCGTGGTGAAGCGCGGATCGGCGGCGAGCTCCGGAAGACCGATAGCCGGGCAGAAGCGCTGCCAAATTGGATCGTTGCCGACCGCGATCACGATCTCGCCATCGCTGGTGGTGAACGTTTCGTAGGGCGCGATCGTGGCGTGGCGATTACCCTGCCGCTTCGGCGTTTCGCCGGTCGTGAACCAGTTGCCCGCCTGGTAGGTGAGCAGCGCGGCGGTGGTGTCGAGCATGCCGATGTCCACGCGCTGGCCGACGCCCGATCGCTCGCGCGCCAGCAATGCGGCGGTGATGCCTTGCGCGCAATACAGGCCCGATACCATGTCGGTGATCGCGACGCCGAGTCGATAGCCGGGACGGTCCTCGTCTCCAGTGACGCTCATCAACCCGCCTTCCGCCTGCATCACGGCGTCGTACCCGGCCTCGTCCCGGCGCGGGCCGGTCTGGCCGTAGCCGCTGATCGATGCGTAAACCAGCTTCGGAAATCTCTTGTGGATCGCGTCCCAGCCAAGGCCGGCGCGATCGAGCGTGCCCGGGCGAAAATTCTCGACGAAGACATCAGCGCGGTCGATTAGCCGCTCGAGCACCTCGCGGCCTTCGGCCGGCTTGAAATCCACCGTCACGCTTTCCTTGTTGCGGTTGATGCTGAGGAAGTAGGCGCTCTCCTTGCCGACGAACGGCGGCCCCCAGTGACGCGTGTCGTCACCCTTGCCCGGATGTTCGACCTTGATGATGCGGGCGCCGAGATCGCCCAGCACCATCGTGCAGTACGGGCCCGACAACACGCGCGTGAGATCGAGCACGGTAAAACCCGAAAGTGGTCCGGTCATCAGACGTCTGTCAGCCTCTGTTGAGAATTGCGTGAGATGCGCGCGAGATCGCTCAGCAGCGCGTATGCGGTCTGCGTCAAGTTGCTCGAGCGCTGGATGATGCCGACCTCACCGAGCAGATCGGTCTGCAGATAAAGCGCGTTCTGGAGATCGGAAACGCCGGCCAGCGGATCGTCGAGATCGAGCATCTCGGGCTCGACGCGCGCTTTCACCTTGCCGCCATGGCGCGTCGCGGAAGCGACCAGGCGAACGCGCTTGTTCCTCTGCACTGCGTCACGCACATCGGCGCCGGTCAGATCGCGAATGCCGGCGCGCGCGACGTGATGCGGCGTGATGACGCTGCCCATCAGGACGTTCACCAGGGCGGCGGTCTTGGCGGCGGCATCCCAGCCGTCGACGTCGAATGACGGGTCGGCTTCAGCGATCCCGCGCGCCTGCATCTCGGCGAGCGCGTCTCCAAATTCCTTTCCTCGCGCCAGCTCCGACAGAATGTAATTGCAGGTGGTGTTGATGACGCCGCGGAAGCCTTCCACTCTCACTGCCGGCAGGGTTTCGCGGACGAGATTGAACACCGGGATGCCGTCCATCACGGCACCCTCGAAGAAAAACTGACGGTCGACGGATTCCGCCAACGCATCGAGCTCGTGAAACGCAAAGGCCGCCGGTCCCTTGTTGGCGGTGACGACGTGAGCTTGGCCTTCGAGCGCCGCGCGAACGTGCGATACCGCCGGCTCGCCGCGATCGATGTCGAGCACCGTCGTCTCCACGCACACCAGCAGTCCTTCGGCCGCTTCGTCTCCACACAGATCCGCCACCTGCCTGATTACGTCGATGCCGCTGCGCGGAAGGGCCGTGGCACCGAGGTGATCGAGCGACTGGTTCATCTCCACCGCGGCGATGGCGCGATGCGTGTCAACGCCGTTCGCATCGACGACGCTGCCATGACGACGGGTGGCGATCGCAACCACCTTCCACGTGAAGTCGAGCCGATCGGCTGTCTCACCGAGCAGCGTAATGAAGCGGCGCGCGACGTTGCCGAAACCGATGAGCGCGAGCGACAGCTCAGGCTGGCTCATGCAGCGACGCCAGCAGTTCCTTCAAGCGCTCGAGGCCGGCACGGTTGTATTCAGGCGGCTCGCCAAAGCCGAGACGCAGATACCTGTCCATCCCGAAGTGGTCGCCGGGCACGATTAACACGCTCTTCTCTTCGCGCAGTCGGGTGACGAGCGTGGTGGAGTTAATAGGATGGTCGTAACCCACGAAGATGATCGCGCCCGCTTCCGGTGTGATCCAGTGAAAGCCGCCGGCGTCGCGCAGCCAGGCTTCGATCAACGGCAGGTTGCGGCGGAGGATGGTCCGCGTCCGCTCCAGCAGGCGGCCGCGCCGTTCCGGCGCCAGCGCTACGCGCGCGAGCCGATCGCTCAACGCGCCGGGCGCGATCGTTACGTAATCGTGGTACGACCACAGTGACGCGATCAACGACGGTTGCGACACGATCCAGCCGATGCGAAGACCAGGCAGGCCATAAGCCTTCGACAGGCCGCTCGTGATGATCGCCCGCTCCGATCGCCCCCACATCGACGCGGTTTCCTGGCCGTCGATCTCAGCGCCGCGATACACCTCGTCGGACAGGATCCACGCGCCGTGCTTGTCTGCCACGCGCGCGATGTGATCGAGGTCAGCAGCCGTCAGCCGCGCCCCGGTCGGGTTGTTCGGATTGCAGATCACGATCATCTTCGTGCGCGGCGTTACGAGCTCCTCGAGCGCGGCAAGGTCAACGCGCCACCGCCCGGTGGCGCGATCTTCGATCAGCGGCCATTCACGGATGGTGCCGCCGAACGCGCGCGACAGCCCCCACGTCTGCATGTAGTTCGGCACCAGCATCACCACGTCGTCGCCCGGTTCGATCAAATTCAGGGTGGTGATGAAGTTGGCTTCCGAACCGCCGTTGGTGACCTCGATGTGTTCGGTCGTCGCGCCCGGGTAAATCGACGCGATCGCCCGGCGAAGCTCGATGGTGCCGTTCGATTGCGTGTACACCAGCCGCTGGTCGAGCAGCCCTTCAAGGCCCTCGGCGTCTTCGACCAGCTCGCGCGGCGTCAGCGGTTGCACCCCGCTTTCAGACAAGTTGAACTCCACCAGGTTTTCAAAGGTGGATTGCATCCGTTCCATTTCGAAACGTTCGAGCTTCATGGGCCTCCCTGGGCGTGAGCGCAGATTATATTAGCGGGTGGATGAAGGAAGACCCTGTTCCACGCTTCGCCAGGGTGCCGGCCGCAGAGTTTTCCATGGGGTCCGACGATGGCGCGGAGGACGAACGGCCGTCTCATCGGGCGTATGTCGACGCGTTCTACGCGTCGATCCATCCCATCACGGTTGAACAATACGCGGAGTTCACCCGCGAAACCGGGCACAGTGTGCCCGGCGTCCGCGATCTCCCATTGCTCGTCACGCCCGCCTCTGAGGCACTGTTTCGCGAGCTGGCCTCACCGTACGTGTGGCGATCCGGCGAGCCGCCGCGCGATCGCGTCCGCCATCCTGTCACGCTCGTGACGCATGCGGACGCCACCGCGTATTGCCGATGGCTCAGCGGCCGCATTGGCCGGCTGGTGCGGCTGCCAACCGAGGCCGAGTGGGAACGCGCGGCGCGCGGCGAGATCGAGAAAGCGCGTTATCCATGGGGCAACGACATCGACGTGTCGCTGGCGAACTTTCTTCCCGACCCGGGGTTGAAGCGTCATCGCGGCACGCGGCCGGTAGGCTGTTTCCCGGCAAATACACTTCAGCTCTACGACATGGCCGGCAACGTGTGGCAATGGGTAGCGGATTGGTATCGCGCCGACGCGTATCGTGTTGACGATCGCCGCAACCCGCGTGGGCCGGGCAGTGGCTTGATGCGCATTGTGCGCGGCGGCTCGTGGGTGACGCACGACCTCGATCAACTGCGCTGCGCGCACCGCCATAAGGTGCCGCCCGACACTTACGCGTACAGCATCGGCTTTCGTGTGGTGTACTCCGATGATGGATCTGAATAAGCGCCTGGCTCATCTGTTTGCGTTGGTCTTGTTCTTGGGTGCACCTGCATTCGCCCAGACCGTGGCGGAACCCTCGTCGGTCGTCGTGATCGGCGAAGGCATCGTCAAGGTGGCGCCCGATCAAGCGTGGGTGCGGATCGGGACCGAGAGCCGATCGAAGGTCTCGAAAGACGCCCAGGAGCGCAACGCGGAGGTGATGACAGCCGTGCAACGAAAGCTGTCGTCGCTGGGCATCCCCAAGGACGCAATCAAGACCGTCGGCATCGATTTGCAGCCCGAGTTTGACTACAACAACGGCCGGCAAACGCTGCGTGGTTACGTGGCGCGCAACACCATCGAAGTCCGGGTTGACGACTTCACCAAAGTCGGCGATGTGCTCGACGCGGCGGTGAGTTCGGGCGCCACGAACATTCACGGCTTGCGCTTCGATGTAAAGAATCGCGACGAGGTGGAAGCGCAGGCACTGCAGCGCGCCGTGACGGCCGGCATGGCCAAGGCGCAGACCATTGCCGGCGCGGCCAAGCGGTCGGTCGATCGCATCCTGCGCATCGAAGAGCAGTTCGTGGGCGGCGGCGGACCGCAGCCAGTGGCGGAGCGCGCGATGATGCGGATGGCCGCTGACGCGCCAACGCCGGTGGAAGCCGGCGAAATCGAAATCCGCGCCCAGGTTCGCCTGACGGTCGCTATCCGCTGACTCGTCGCCCGGCTACAGCTTGGGGACGGCTCCCGAGCATCGAGTCACCCTCGAGCATCGAGCCCC
>DASVFC010000491.1:0-4765 GCA_036380235.1 Vicinamibacterales bacterium | reverse complement strand
GAGTTGAAGTTTGCCGAGCTTCTCGATCGCGCCCGCGCCTATGACGCCGATCGACTGGCGACCGGCCATTACGCGCGGATCACGCAGGACGAGGACGGGCGGTATCATCTGCATCGCGGCGCCGACCAGTCGAAAGATCAGACTTACTTCCTGTTTTCGCTGACGCAGGATCAACTGTCTCGCGCGTCGTTTCCGGTCGGGCATCTCGATAAGGACACGGTGCGTGAGCACGCGCGGCGCCTCAAGCTGCACGTGACGCAGAAGCCGGACAGCCAGGAGATCTGCTTTGTTCCCGACGGCGATTACGCGTCGTTCGTGGAGCGCAAGGCGCCCGAGGCCGCGCGTCCAGGCACCATCATCGGCAGCGACGGCCGGGTCATGGGCACGCACGCCGGCGTGCATCGATTCACGATCGGCCAGCGCAAGGGCCTCGGCCTTTCCGCAACCGAACCGTTATACGTGCTGGAGATCAAGCCGGAGTCGGCAGAGGTGGTGGTCGGCTCGCGAGATGCGCTTGGGCGCACGCAGCTGACCGCATCGGACGTCAACTGGATCAGCGGCATTGCCCCTACCGACTGGCTGCGCGTGTCAGCGCAGATTCGTCATCGCCATGCGGCGGCTCCGGCGCGCGTGCGCAATACGGACGAAAGGCGCGCCGAACTCGAGTTCGACGCGCCCCAGACTGCGATCACCCCCGGCCAGGCCGTCGTCTTCTACGAAGGCGACGAAGTCCTCGGCGGCGGGTGGATCAACTGAGAAAGACGCGGTACGTGGGGGCGGGTCTTTTAGACCCGCCTGAGACGCGCAGCTAGCGCCCCGCCTCGGCGTGTTCTGCTGCGTGCGATTCGTGCAGCGTTCCAGACAAGAAACGCTCGGCATCAATCGCGGCCATGCACCCTGAGCCGGCCGCGGTGACCGCCTGTCGATACACGTGATCCTGCACGTCGCCGGCCGCGAACACGCCGGGCACGCTCGTGCGTGAACCGTCGTGCGTCTTCAGGTAGCCGTTGTCGTGCATCGCCAGCTGACCCTTGAACAACGCGGTGTTCGGCGTGTGGCCGATGCCGATGAACACGCCATCCACCGCGAGCTCGCTCGTCTCGCCGGTGATGGTGTCCTTGAGCACGAGCGACGTGACCTTGCCTTGAACCAGATCCTTGATGTCGACGACTTCCTTGTTCCACAGGAACGAGATGTTCGCGGTGGTCATCGCCTTGTCCTGCATCACCTTCGATGCCCGCAGCTGGTCTCGCCGGTGAATCACGGTGACCTTGGTGGCCAGCTTCGACAGGTAGATCGCTTCTTCCATCGCGGTGTCGCCGCCGCCGATCACAGCCACCGGCAAGCCCTTGAAGAAGAACCCGTCGCAGGTGGCGCAGGTCGACACGCCGCGCCCCGACAGCTTCTTGTCGACGCCGAGATCGAGCCACTTCGCCGAGGCGCCGGTGGCGATGATCAACGCCTCTGCGGTGTATTTCACCTTGTCGACGTTGATGGTGAAGGGGCGTCGGGACAGGTCGACCGACGTGACGTCACCCTGGAGAAACTCGGCGCCGAAATGCTGCGCCTGCGCGCGCATCTCGGCCATCAAGTCCGGCCCCATCACACCAGCGCGGAAGCCGGGAAAGTTCTCGACCAGCGTCGTGAGCATCAACTGCCCGCCGGCCTCGATGCCCTCGATGAGCAGCGGCTTGAGATTCGCGCGTGACGCGTACAGCGCCGCGGTCAGGCCAGCCGGGCCGGAACCGATGATGATAACGCTACGGGTATGAGGAGACACTGCGCTCACAGGTGCTTGTCGATCATCTGCGCCAGGCGATCCTTCGTCTCCAGGCCGACGATCGTTTCCTTGAGGTCGCCGTTCTTGAACAGCAACAGCGTCGGAATACCGCGGACCATGAACTTGCTCGGCGTCATCGGGTTCTCATCGATGTCCACCTTGGCCACCGTGAGGCGGCCGTTATATTCCTCAGCCAGCTGATCGACAATCGGCGCGATACGCCGGCACGGTGCGCACCAGGTGGCCCAAAAATCCACGAGCACCACGCCGTTCTTCACTTCTTCGCCAAAATTTGCGTCGGTAAAAGTCTTGACTTTCTCAGATGCCATGAGTCCCTGCCTAAGCCTTGGATGCCGTGCGACGGCTGCGGTTCCGTCCCGCCGAGGTTTGCTGCGGCCCTGGTGCTCGCCGCGGCCTCAGCCGTTTGTACATTTTGACATATTCACTCGCGGATCGGTCCCACGAGAAGTCCACGCGCATGCCGCTCTTTTGCAGCCGTGCCCAGCGCTTCTTGTTCGCAAACACGCCGATCGCGGCGCGCAGTGTTTCGAGGAAGGCGCGCGGATCGTACTCCGCAAACACGAATCCCGTTCCCTGCCCGGTGCGCGGGTTATACGGCCGCACGGTGTCGACCAGGCCGCCGACGGCGCGGACGATGGGGACGGTGCCGTAGCGTTGGCTGTACATCTGGTTGAGACCGCAGGGCTCGAATCGCGACGGCATCATGAACATGTCGCTGCCGCCTTCAACCAGGTGCGCGCGCCGCTCGTCGAAGCCGATGAAGGCGCTGATTCGGTCGCCATGGCGGCTCGCCAGCGTTCGCCACATCTCCTGGTAATGCGGCGCACCGGTGCCGACGACCACGAACGTGGCGCCGAGTGTGGGCAGCTCGCCGGCGAGCGCGGCGATCAGATCGAGGCCTTTCTGATCGACCATGCGCGACACCATGCCGATCACCGGCCGCATCATCAGTTCGGCGGTGACGTCAAACCCAAACGCCTCGAGCAGCGCGCGCTTGGCCGCTTCCTTTCCCGACAAGTCGGCGCTGCTGAACGGCGCCGGCAAGTACCGATCGTGCATCGGGTTCCACTCGTCCGGATCGATGCCGTTGAGGATGCCGGTCAACGCGTGCGAACGCGAACGGATCACGCCGTCCAGACCGTTGCCGTATTCCGGACGCTGGATCTCTTCCGCGTACGTCGGGCTGACCGTGGTGATCGCATGCGAGAGATTGATCCCCGCCTTGATGAAACTGAGGCGATCGTAAAACTCGTAGCCGTTGAGGGTGAAGGCGTCCCAGCCAAGACCGAGCCTCGTCACCCACGACTTGTCGAACACACCCTGGTAGGCCAGGTTGTGGATCGTGAACACGCTGCTCACACCTGGCAGACGCTGCGCGTAGGCAGACGCGAGGCCGCCCTGCCAATCGTGCGAGTGGATGATGTCGAATGGTGCTTCGGTGGACGCCCACTCGATCGCCGCCGCGGAGAGGAACGCGAAGCGTACGGCGTTGTCGTCGAAATCGCCGCGCGCATCGTAATAAATGCCGTCGCGGTCGTAGAGCTCGGGGCAATCGAGCAACAGCACGCGCGCACCAGGGCCGGTATCCTGCCGCATCAGCCGCGCGGCAAACCGGTATCCCGCCACTTCAAGCTGAAGGGTCGCGGCGACCGGGCCATCGGTGACGCCGCGATACCGCGGCGTGATCACGGTCACATCTTGACCGAGACGCCCGAGCGCTTTCGGCAAGGCGCCGGCCACGTCGGCCAGCCCCCCAGTTTTCGAAAACGGTTGGGCTTCCGAGGCGATCATGAGGATGCGAAGCGGCTTCGCACTTCGGCGTGCGGCCGTCGTTTTTGTCGCTTCCGATGTCGATTTTGTCGTGAGGGCTTTCGCCGAACGAGCAGCCATTCAGATCTAGCTTACGGCTTTTCACGGAACCGCTGCTGGCCGAAGGCGGTATGATTCACCCGTGCCCGGTACATCCTCGAGTGGGTCGCGTGTCTTGCCGCGCGATGTACTCGAACTGAAGGCGATCGGCGAACGTCAGCCCGAATTGGCGCCGGCGGCCAACCTGCAGATTGATCTAATCGAAGCGGTCCGCCGCGTGCAGGGCCGCATCACCACGCCGTGGATTGAAACCTCCGCCGACTCTTTGGCGGCGCGCCTCGCTGGCGGGCAGCCGCTGCTCGCATTCGCGCAGATCGCCTTTGATTGGAACGACGTGCGGCTGTTGATACGCCAGTTGACGGACGTGCTGCGGCGACACGAAGTGATCGACGCGCCAACGGCGACGGCGCTGCATGCGGTAGGCCGCAGTCCAGAATTGCCCGACGTGCTGCGCGCCTGGTTTGAACACCAGGACACGATCGAGATCGAAATGCTGGACGAGGTGCTGGCGTGGGCGGCCCGGCCGTACCTGCAACGCACCGCCGAGGCACTGCAACAGCGCGTCAGCCTCGAAAGCTGGACACGGCGCGTCTGCCCGGTCTGCGCCACCGAGCCCGAATTCTCGGCCATCACCGTCGGTGGCGAACGTCAGCTGGTCTGCGGCCGCTGCCACGTGCGCTGGAACTTCGATCCCATCGCCTGCCCCTACTGCGGCAACGACGATCGCACGCGCATCAAGTCGATGGCAACACCCGACGGCCTCTATCGCGTGATGATCTGCTCGCCGTGCGGCCGCTACATCAAGGCGCTCGACGGTCGCAAATCGACCCGCCCGCTACTGCCCTATGTTGATGTGATTGCGACGCTGCCGCTGGACGCGGCGGTGATGAAGTCAATGCGGAAGTAAGATGTCGGATGTAAGAAGTTAGATCTAATCGTCAATTAAATCTAAAATCTCGAATCTTCCTTCTTAATTCTCTTCTTCTTCCTGTTCCTGTTGCTGCTGGAATTCGCCTTCGAGCAGGGCCTTGGTTCTGGTTGCCATCCAATTAAACAGGTGACGCGTTTCCCAGAATCGGCTGGCGTTGGTCTTTG
>DASVFC010000490.1:0-2131 GCA_036380235.1 Vicinamibacterales bacterium | reverse complement strand
GGCTTCTTCGAGTGACGCGTAGTCGAAATAGAAACCGGCGCCGCTGGTGCCTTCGGTGGTGTTGATGCCTTCGATCAGCACGCGGGTCTGGCCGTCAAGGCCGTAGGCGCGATACCCGGTCTGCGTGCCGGCGCGGTTGCCGCCAACATCGATGCGCGACATCTGCACCGCCGGCGTCACCGCCAGCAGCGCCCACATGTCGCGGCCGTTCGGGATTGACTGCAGCTGCTCCATCTTGAAGTTCTGCTGCACGCGGGTCGTGGTGGTATCGATCACCGGCGAGGCGCCGCTCACGGTCACCGTTTCCTGCAACGTCGCGAGCGCGAGCTCGACGTTCACGTTGGCCGTGAAACCGAGCGTGATCGAAATGCCCGACCGCTTCAGCGTATTGAAGCCGGCGAGCTCAAACGTCAGCTCGTAATCGCCCGGCGGCACCGCCGGAAAGCGATAGTTACCGGTCTCCGACGTCACGGCCGTCTGTGCGCCAAGCGCCGACGGGCTGGTCGCCGTCACGGTGACGCCGGGCAACACGGCACCCTGCGCGTCGACGACGCGTCCCTGGATCGTACCCGTACTGCTCGCACCGCCACCTTGCGCCCACGCGTTCCCCGCGACAGCCACAGCGATGGCGAAGGCCAGCACACCCTTCGTCCAAAACTTCATGCGTTTCTTCCTCCCATGCGGCGACCCGCCACGAGAAGCAACATGCGCCGCGCGGCGGTGACCCAAAACAACGAACAACAACGACAACCGAAGCGACGACGGACGATGTTGGGAGTTGCGGCCGAACGTGGCCCTTGCGGAGGAACTTCCGGGGGGACGCCGACTTACCCGAACGATGCGCCGAACGACGACTTACAGGCTTACAAGTAACTGCGAACAATATCGCAGCGTGGGGCGAGATGTAAACAAACGGTGTCGAACGCTCGTTCAACAGGGACAAGAGTCGCGGCCTCAGCCGCTGCAGGAGGCGATTACGACGGCGTGAAGCGCGTGATGAGGAGCCCCGCGAAGATGGCGCTGGCACCGGCCATCTGATTCCCGGTGATGGGCTCACCAAGCCAGAGCGCGGCAACGAGCATCGCCACGATCGGCGTGAGGTACGAATACATCGAGGTGCGCGAGCCGCCGAGTTTCTTCAGGCCGGTGTACCAGATCCAATAGGAGAGGTTCAGCGCAAGCACGGCGGAGGCGATCATCAGAAACCAGCTGAACGTCGAAACCGTGCTCCAGTCGAACGCGAGCAGAACCGGCGTCATGAACAGCACATACAACGTACCGCCCATCGAGAAGGTCAGCGCGATCACGACAAGCGGCGAGTGGCGTTTCAGAATCGGCTGGGACGCCACCGAATAGGTAGCCCAGCACAGCACGCCCGCCATCATCAGCAGATCGCCGCGCAATGTCTGCGCCGAGAAGTCGGCGCCGTGGCCGACGACAAAGTAGAGGCCGAGCATCGCGATGGCCACGCCCACCCAGCGCAGAGGGCGGATGCGCTCGTGACCGGCCATCGCCGACATCAACGAAATGACGATCGGTGAAGTGCCGATGATCAGCGATCCGTTCGCAACACTCGTACGCCGCACGCTGCCGACAAAACAGAACTGATAAAGAAACGTGCCGACGATTCCCAGCAACAGCAATTGCAGCCAGTCGCGCCGCGTGATCGCCGTGCGCGGCCGGTCATCGTCCCTGGTCAGTCGCAGCATCGCCATGTACACGATGGTGGCAACCACCATGCGCATGGCGTTGAAGGGAATTTCCGGAAAGTCACGCAGGGCGACCTTGACGATCGAGAAGTTGCTGCCCCAGATGAGGATCATGAGTAGGAGCAGCAGGTCCATGCGGATGTCAGATTGTAGATGGGAGATTGAAGATTTATTGAGGGATTGAACGAGGGGACATTACCGCTAAAAAGAAAAGCGGCCGATGGAACCCACCGGCCGCTACTTCAAAATTCTTCCTTCTAACTTCTTAAATCTACGAGAAGGGGTTGAGGAAGAAGAGAATCAGCGAGATCAGGAGCACGTAAATCACGAGTGATTCGATGAGCACGAGGCCCAGAATCAGCGCGCCGCGGATTTCGCCGGCAGCACCGGGGTTACGGGCAATCGCTTCGGCGGCCGAGGCG
>DASVFC010000489.1:0-10576 GCA_036380235.1 Vicinamibacterales bacterium | reverse complement strand
TGCTTGTACTATCCGTGGCTCTACCTGACCAGCGGCAGCGAACGGACGATCATCGAAATCGCGCGCCGCAGCCGGCACTCCATTCACATTGTCACCAATGAATACCAGCCGGAGGCCACCTTCCCGGAGCTCAAGGACCTGAATGTCGAAGTCCTGTCGCGCGTGCCCGTCAAGCGGACGATTGGCGCCGTCGGCGTGGCGGCGTGGCGTCTGCTCAGCCAGCGGCTCGACGTGCAGAAGTACGATGCGCTGCTGGTGGTCTGCGAAGGGTTGGGGGATCTGGTGGCGCTGCGTCACCCGGATTTGCCGGCCTTCTGTTTGTGCCTGACACCTTTACGGATTGCCTTCGATTCGGAGTATCGTCGTAACTACCTGCCGACCAAACCGCCGCTGCAGCGGGCGCTGATTACCGCCGGCGCGGCGGCGTTTGCGGCGCTGGATCGAGTCGCGTGGCGGCGGTACATCCGGATATTCCCGGTTAGCCGCGAAATCGAGCGGCGCATCATCGCCGGCCGGCTGGCGACGCCAGAGCGCATGCAGGTGCTAAACCCTGGGGTCGACCTGACGGCGTTCACTCCCGCGCCCTGTCGCGAGAAGGTGTTTTTCGTGCCGGGTCGCATCATGTGGACGAAGAACCTCGAACTGGCCATTGACGCGTTCCGGTTATTCAGGGACCGCGTCGGCGACCGCGAGTGGCGCCTCCGCATCGCCGGCATCGTCGATCGCAAGAGTGAACCGTACCTCGACAAACTGCGCCAGCATGCCGGCGGCGATGAGGGTATTGAGTTCTGCATCCGGCCCGGCGACGAAGAGCTGCGGGCGATGTATCGTGATTGCTTCGCGACCCTGTTCACCGCCTTCAACGAAGACTGGGGGCTGGTGATGATCGAAGCCATGGCGAGCGGCAAGCCGGTGGTCGCGATGAAGCGCGGCGGACCGCTGGAGATCGTTCGGCACGGTGTGGATGGTCTGCTGGCGGAGGGGACGCCGTCTGCGTTTGCCGACGCGATGTGCCGGCTGGAAGCAGATTCATCGCAATACCAGCGGATGACGGTGGAGGCCGCGGCGGGCGCCCAGCGATTTGGGTGGCAGCCGTTTATCGATGCGCTCGACAGCGCCATTGAAACCAGTTTTGCCGACTCCGGCGTGTCCGTGCGCCAGGGGTGGGCGAGTGCAAGAGGATGACCACGAAAGAATCGTCACAGTCGGCCTTCGAGGCGGAAATCACGGCGATGGTCGCGCGGGCGCGTGTGATTGCCCGGCGACAGCGCCGGACATTTCTGATCGTGTTCGCCCTGGTGGTGGTGACCATCCAGGCCGTCGCGTTCGTCTGGCCGGGTACTTTCGAGGCGCGCGCGGCGGTGCTGCTGCAGAAGACCCGCATTTCGTCCGGCATCGACGCCGACCCATCGGCGCCGACGACCGTCATGACGGATACCGTGAGCGAGGAAGAGGTCAATTCCGAGGTCGCGATCCTCACCAGCCGAGAAACGCTCGACGCGACAATTCGTGCCGCCAATCTGGACAAGTTGCCGACGCCGCTCTATCTGCGCGTAATTTTCGCACCGCTACGCGCGTACGAGCGGGCGTATGCCTGGCTCCATGAAGTGCCCTACCCGTCGGCCGAGCAGCGCGCGCGCGCCGGCCTTGGCGGAGCGCTGTCGGTCGAGCGCCTGCGCGAATCGAACATCCTCGTCGTCAGCTACCGGGCCGGAAATCCGGAATTCGCCGAGATCGTGCTCAACGAGCTGCTGCGCCACTACCTCGATCGACACGTGGCTGTGCATAGTCAGACCGACGTGCAGCCGTTTTTCATCACCCAGACCGAAGTGTTCGACAAGGAGATCGTCGGCCTGCAACGCCAGCTGGCGGACTTGAAGAACTCGGCGGCAGTGGCCGATTTTGCAACCGAGCGTGAATTGCAGATGCGGCGTCTGGCATCGCTGCGCGACGAGGAACTGACACTCAGGCGGCAGATCGCGGAGTTGAACGGCAAGATGGCGTCGGTGCTCGGGGACGCCGCGAAAGATGAGGACTGGGTTCGCACCTCGACCACGACCCGTCCGGCCAGCCAGGCGCGGGAAGGATTGCGCGCCGAAATCCTCCGCCTCGAACTGGCGCAGATCGGCCTCGAACGGAAGTACACGGCCGGGTCGCCGCTTGTCGTCGAAAATCGCACCAAACTGGAGGCGGCGCGCCGGGCGCTCGAGCAGGAACGGCAGTCGACCGCAGACGAGTCGACCATCGGCCTGAACCCCCTGCTGGTGTCGCTTCGCCAGGAGGAAGCGCGTCTCAGTGCGGAACGCGACGGCGCCGCCGAGCGCCTAACTACCTTGCAGCAACAGCTGAATGCGACGGAGCAGCGGTTGCGGCTCATCGACGAGAAAACCACCCAGGCTGAACGCATTCAGCTGCAGCTGGATTCGGCGAAGGCCCGCTACACGATGTATCTCGAACGGACGGAGAGCGCGCGCATGGACGCGGCGCTCGACCGTGGCCGCGTCGCCAACGTCTCGATCGTGCAATACGCGGAGGCGCAGCCAAAGCCGGTGCGGCCGAAGCGCCTGATGACCCTGCTGGCGTCGTTCATAATCGGATTGGCGATCGCGGTGTTGGTGACCGCCGTGCGTGAGCTGCAACTGATGGGCATTCTCGGCGCGATCGAGTCAGCAGCGCCGCGCCCGGAGGGGCGGGCTTGAGCGACGCGCCGCGCGCCGGCGCCGTCACGTCATCGTTGGGGCACGCCAGTCGTGTCGAGCGGCGAACCGGCGTCCTCGAGCAGGCGCGGTATTTCGCCCGCCATCTCATGCTGTTTGGCGCCAACCGCGTGGTCGGCCAACTGCCTGGGCACGCGCTCCGTCTCGCTTACCTGCGCAACGTGCTCGGCTGGTCGATCGGGCGCCGCTCCAGCGTGCATCACGGGCTGAAAATTTTCGGCGGGCGCGGTCGGGTTCGCATCGGCGACTACAGCACGCTGCAGATGGATTGCCTCGTGGTTGGCGCCGGCATGGCCGATCTGACCATCGGCAACCGCGTCGCGATTGCGTACCGCGCCAGCCTGATCATGGGCAGCCACGACATGTACTCGCCGACGTTTGCCGGGATCACCGGCCCGATCACGATTGAAGATTATGTGTTCGTTGGCAGCAGCGCGACGGTCCTCCTCGGCGTGACGCTGGGCGAAGGCACCGTCGTGACCGCCGGCTCCGTGGTCACCAAGAGCACGCCGCCATATTCGATTGTCCGCGGCAATCCTGCGCAGGTAGTGGGCCGCCGTCCGCGCGGCCTGGATTATTCCGCCGAGCACTTCTGGCCGTTTCATTAGACTCCGTCACCGATGAACTTTGATTTCTCTCCGGATCAGGAAGAAATTCGCGCCGACGTCGCGGCATTTGCGCGCGCGGAATTGAATGCCGGGCTGCTTGAAGACGATCAGGCCGGCCGCTTCTCGCGCGAGAAATGGGAAAAGGCGGCCCGCTTCGGCTTGCACGGGCTGCCGATGCCGGAGAGCTATGGCGGCACGGACCGCGATCTGCTCACCACTGTCTGCGCCATGGAAGGCCTCGGTTACGGCTGTCGCGACAACGGGTTGATCTTTTCAATCAATGCCCACATCTGGAGCGCGGAAATTCCGCTGCTTCGTTTCGGCAACGATGAGCAAAAGGCGCACTACCTGCCGCGGCTGGTATCCGGCGAATGGATCGCCGTCCATGCGATGACTGAGGAAGAATCCGGATCGGACGCCTTTAACGTGCACACCACCGCAAGACGCGACGGTGACGACTACGTCTTGAACGGGTCAAAGGTGTTCATCACGAATGGCCCGGTCGCCGATGTGGTGATTGTGTTCGCGACGCTCGATCGCGAAGACAAGACCGGCGGGTTGACGGCCTTCATCGTCGACAAGGGCACTCCGGGATTCGACACCAGCCGCGGTTTTCAGAAGATGGGGCTGCGGACCTCCCCCATGGGGCAAGTGTTTCTCGATGACTGCCGCATCCCGGCAACTCAGCGGCTGGGTGCCGAGGGCGCGGGCATGGCGATCTTCAACGCCTCAATGGATCACGAACGGTGCTGCATCCTCGCCGCCGGCATTGGCACGCTGCAGCATCAACTCGAAACCTGCGTCGCGCGGGCGCGGTCATGGGAGCGGTTTGGCAAGCCGATCGGCAAGTTTCAATCCGTGTCGAATCGCATCGCCGACATGAGCGTTCGACTCGAGACGGCGCGATTGCTGCTCTATAAAGTGAGCTGGCTGCTGTCGCAAGGCCGGCGTGCGAGCTCGCTGTGCGCCATGGCCAAGCTGTACATCAGCGAATGCATGGTTGAATCCAGCCTCGCGGCAATTCAATTGTTCGGCGGCTATGGCTATACGGCGGACCTCGGTATCGAGCGTGACCTGCGAGACGCGGTGGGTGGGACCATCTATTCGGGTACCAATGACATCCAGCGCCTGATCATCGCCCGCTACCAGGGTCTCTGACGCGATGGCGGTTTCCCTCGTTGACCTTCTCCGGCGGTCCGCTGCAGTGGTCCCCACTGCGCGAGCGGTATCGCAGCCCGGCGGCGCCAGCATCACATACCGGGCGCTCGAGAGCGCGTCGGCGGCGCTGGCGGCAAAACTGCGCAGTCGGCGCGGCGATCGCGTCGGCGTCCTCGCGCCGAAGTCCGTCGACACAGTGGTGGCGTTGTGGGCGGCGATGCGAACCGGCGCGGCCTACGTGCCGCTCGATCCGGCCGCACCGGCAGCACGCGTCGCGCACATTGCCCGTGACTGCGGCATGACCTCGCTTCTCGCAGCGGCGTCGATGAGCGATTCCGTTGCGGCGATCCGTGCCGCGCTTCCCGACATTCAGGTGGTGTCGCTCGACGGTGCAGCGCAGGCGACCGATGACCCGGTTGGTGGCCGACGATTGGCACAGTCACCTGTCAACGTCCGCGACCTCGCGTACATCCTGTACACCTCCGGATCGACCGGCGTACCGAAGGGTGTGATGGTGTCGCACGGTGCGGCGCTGGGGTTTGTCGACTGGGTGATGGAGACGCTGGACCTGCGTCACACCGACGTTCTCTCGAATCACGCACCGTTCCACTTCGACCTGTCGATACTGGATCTCTACGGCGCCGCAGCCGCTGGCGCCGAGGTAGTGGTGCTCGACGAAGAGATTGTCCGCTTCCCGTTGCTTAGCGCCGATGCGCTCGAGCAATCGCGAATCACCGTTTGGTACTCGGTGCCGGGAGCTTTGCGCCGGATGATGCGTACTGGCGCGCTGAGCGGCAAGAATCTGTCAGCCCTGCGCGCCGTGCTGTTCGCCGGCGAGGTCTACCCGGTGGAAGAGTTGCACGCGCTGCAAGCGGCGTTGTCACCCTCGGTGCGCCTGATGAACTTGTACGGCCCGACCGAGACGAACGTCTGTACCTTTTGGGAAGTCCCGCCGGCAGGAACGTGGCGTGAAGAGAGTCCGCCGATCGGCGTCGATTGCTCGAGCTGCGAGGGCGTGGTCGTCGACGAGGACTTGCGGCCGGTGCCGGAAGGGGAAAAGGGCGAGTTGTTGATCCGCGGTGCGACGCTGATGACCGGCTACTGGGGTGATGCCGAACGCACGCAACGCAGCTTCGTCCGCGATTTCGTCTATCCGCAACTGGGTGACTTGTTTTATCGCACTGGCGACCTGGTGAGCCGCGATCCGCGTGGGTGGTACAAATTTCACGGCCGGCGTGACCACATGGTCAAAGTCCGCGGCTATCGCATCGAGCTTGGTGAAATCGAGTCGGCGCTGCATGCGATCGATGGCGTCCGCGAAGCGGCGGTGGTGGCCGTGCAGCGCGAACAGCGCGGCGGCGGGGAGGAAACGGAACTGGTTGCGTTCGTCGCGCTCACCGGTCAGCGTGATGACGACGGCGATCGAGTGATTCACGCTGAGCTGGCGAGAACGTTGCCAAAGTATATGGTGCCGGCTGAGATTCGCCGTGTCGATGCCCTGCCGCAGACATCGTCGGGCAAAGTCGATCGACAGTCGCTGCTGACGATCGCGCGACTACCGTCAAAGCAAGGAGAGGGTAATGGATGATGTGATTGCCGACCTGCGTGCCTTCCTCGGCCAGCAGCTGCGCGTTGCCAATAGCGAGTCGATGGAAAACGATTATCCGCTCGTCAAAAGAGGCGTCCTCGATTCAATAGAGTTGATGCAGGTGGTCGAGTTCGTCGAGAAGAAATATTCGGTGTCAATCGACGATACCGAGATTCTGCCCGAGAACCTGGGGTCGTTGAATGCGATCGCCGCGCTCGTCGAGCGGAAGCGCCTTCAGCGACAGCGTTAGTGTTGTAGCGTTGGCAGGATCGGCCGGACGGGGCCCCAGCTGCCGTCTGGCTGTCGATCGCTATAAACGAAGACGATATCCTCGAGATCCGGCCTGACCTCCGCGAAGACCATGCGCGTCTGATCGTCGTTGAGCGAGACCTCGGCGCCGACCACCGTCCGGCCACCGAACAGAACCGGCTGCGGCGCTGACCACACGCCCTTCGACCACGTCGACTGCAGGATGCGTGGCCCCGGTTCGCGGTTGAAATAGATCGTGCGCCCGTCGCGGCTGACCCAGATTTGATCGTCGTTCTCGCTCGTGTTGAAGGCCGGTCCCAGATTCTGCGGCGTCTGCCATTCGGCATCGACGTTGCGGCGCGAGGACACGTACAAGTCCATCTTGCCGAAGCCGCCAGGGCGATTGGAGCTGAAATACAGCGTCCGTCCGTCGGCGTTGATGTGGGGATTGCTTTCCGAACTCGACGCGAGGTTCACCGATTGGCCAGCGCTGGTTCTGACCCAGCGCCCATCATCCAGCAGCTGCATGAAATAGACGTCGGTCAACGCCGCGCCCGGCCACTGTGTCCGCTGATACACGAAGCGCCGATGGTCCCACGTCATCACGCAGCAGTCCGCCAGCCCGTCATTCAAGCCAAGGTTCCGAGGCGTCGACCACGCGCCGTTGTTGAGCGTGGTCACATAAATGTCTGTGTCTTCCCAGGGATTGTGCCTGTTGATGTGATGACCAAGGCGCTCAGGACCCACGAGAATAGGTGACTGGCCGAAAAATACGGGCCAGATCGTGTACGGCGTGTACATGAAGTACAGGTGGTTTCCGTCGGCAGACAGAAACGGCGAGTCCTCGTATCCGACCGTGTTGATGGCCGCAGCCGTGCGGGCGAGCGGGTTGTCGGTATAAGCGGTGAGTGTAGCCAGCATACACATCGCCGCGGCGACCGCGAGTCGGGCCACGACCGATCGCGCCGGGCGAGTGGAGAAATTACACATTTGGCGCTCACCTGGCATTTTTGACTCGGTGATAATTCGACCTTCGGGTGATTCTTTGAGGATGTAATCCGTTTTGGCGCCGTTTTGCGGCTCCGGACGTCGCGGACTCATCGTTTGGCAGGTTCCCACTGAAGTTGCAAAGCAAGAGACGCGCCGTTCGCTGAACGGTCGAGCGCTCGTGCATCGCGGTAAAATTGGCCGCGCTCGATGGATGGCGGGTGGGCTAGCGAACCTTCTTGCACCGCCGACGTCAGCAGCCCGACCGCAGGAGCATGATCACGCACCGCATCGGTATCGACCTTCCAGTCATCCAGGCGCCGATGGCCGGCTCGCAGGGCAGCGCGCTCGCGATCGCAGTGTCGAATGCGGGAGGACTTGGCTCGTTACCGTGCGCGATGTTGAACCCCGAGGCGCTGCGCGCGGAGTTGGTCGCCATTACTGCAGCGACGTCTAAGCCTTACAACGTCAACTTCTTCGTGCACCAACAAGCTGAGCCGGATCGCGAACGAGACGAGGCGTGGCGCCGGTTGCTCAGGCCGTACTACGCAGAGTTCGGTATCGATCCGCAGGCGATCGCAGCCGGACCCGGGCGCACTCCATTCAATGACGAAGCAGCCGGAGTGCTCGAAGATTTCAAGCCTTCCGTCGTCAGTTTTCATTTTGGCTTGCCGTCCGAAAGATTGATGCGACGCGTCAAAGGCTGGGGCGCGAAGGTGTTGTCGTCGGCGACAACGGTAGACGAGGCACGCTGGCTCGAGGCGCGCGGCGTGGACGCGGTGATTGCCCAAGGCTTCGAGGCCGGCGGACATCGCGGCATGTTTCTGAGCGATGACCTGAGCACGCAGCTCGGAACGTTCGCGTTGATTCAGCAGATCGTCAAGGCGGTGCGCGTGCCGGTGATTGCCGCCGGCGGGATCGCCGACGCTGCCGGCGTAAAAGCGGCGATGGAACTTGGCGCGGTAGGCGTGCAAGTAGGCACTGCGTTTCTGCTCTGTCCAGAAGCGACGACGAGCCCCGTGCATCGTGCTGCGTTACTGAGCGAGTCGGCGCGGCACACCGCGCTGACAAATATCTTCACGGGACGGCCGGCACGCGGCATTGTCAATCGCCTGATGCGCGAGCTCGGTTCGATCAACGACGCGGCGCCCGCATTTCCGACGGCGACCTCCGCCATTGCACCACTGCGTGCCAAGGCTGAAGCGCAGGGCAGTGGTGACTTCTCGCCGCTGTGGGCCGGCCAGAACGCGGCTGGTTGCCGCCAAATATCGGCGGCCGAACTGACCCGCAGACTTGCTGACAGATGAAGCGAACCCCGGACGGATCAGCGAGTTACGCCGGGTCTAAAGACCCCGTCGCGGACGGCGGCCGACCTTGATTCAAGCCCGACGCGGGTGCTAAGGTGACTTACAGGTAGTTAACTGTTTGCAGCATAAGGGGATACGCATAGCCACAGCATCCATGCGCAAGGTGTCCGTGCCGGAAGCCGGGGTCTCCACCCTGTTCGGCGCCCTCGACGAAAACCTGCGCCAACTCGAATCCCTCCTCAACGTCCGCATCCGCACCCAGGGCCACGACCTGATGGTGGAAGGTGATGCGAACAACACCGCGCGCGTGGCGCGGCTGATGGAACAACTCGGCGGCCTGATCGACGAAGGCCATTCGATCTCGGATCGCGACGTGAAGACGGCAGCGCAGCTGCTGGCGGAAAACGCCGACGTCGATCTGCGCGATCACTTTCTGAAGGACGGCCAGCTCCGCACCGCCGGCAAGCGCCGCATCGCGGCGAAGTCGGCCAACCAGCGCCGCTACCTCGAGGCGATCGATCAGCACGACATCGTGTTCGGCATCGGTCCGGCCGGCACCGGCAAGACGTATCTGGCCATGGCGCAAGCGGTGAGCTACCTGCTCGCCAAAAAGGTGAGCCGCATCATCCTGGCGCGCCCCGCCGTTGAAGCGGGGGAAAAGCTCGGCTTCCTGCCTGGCGACCTGCAGGAAAAGGTGAATCCATACCTGCGGCCGCTCTACGACGCGCTGTACGACATGCTCGACATCGAGAAGGCGGAGAAGTATCTCGAGCGCGGCGCGATCGAAGTGGCGCCGCTCGCGTTCATGCGCGGGCGGACGCTGAACGACGCGTTCGTGATTCTCGATGAGGCGCAGAACACCACCACGGAACAGATGAAGATGTTCCTGACGCGCCTCGGGTTCGGCTCGAAGGCCGTCGTCACCGGCGACGTGACGCAAATCGATCTGCCGTTGGGCCGGACCTCGGGCCTGGTACAGGCGATGGAGGTGGTCGGCAAGATCGACGGCATCTCGTTCACCTATTTCGATGAGCGCGACGTCGTGCGCCACAAGCTCGTGCAAGCGATTGTGAAAGCCTACGACGCCTATGGCAGCGGCCCGTCTACGCGTTAACGTCGCGTGTCCCGACCCGCTGCCGCGGCAAGGGGGGGCGGTAAGCGAGCGGACCGCACCCACACGCGGTCTGGCATCCTGGCTGCAGCGGATTGCGCCGGCCAGCGCGCGCGGCGAGGTTTGCGTGGCGTTGGTCTCCGATGCCCGGATGAAAGCGCTTAATCGCCAGTTTCGCGGCAAGGACAAGGTGACCGACGTACTGTCATTTCCGGCTGCCTCGCGCGGCTTCCTTGGCGACATCGTGATTGCCTCCGGCATGGCGAAGCAACAGGCGAAAGCGGCGGCCCACAGCCTGGCGACCGAAATTCGCATTCTCGCGCTTCACGGCTTGTTACATCTGCTCGGTTACGATCACGACGCCGATGATGGCAAGATGGCGCGAGTGGAAGGCCGCCTGCGCAAGAAAGCCGGACTGACGGAAGGCTTGATCGAACGTTCCGCTGCTTCGACTCGCGTTCGCGCGCAGGTTCGCACACGTTCGCGCAGGGTGGGATGACACCGTTACTGCTGTTCCTGCTGGGGTGCACCATCACGTATCTGGGCACCATCGCGGCGGCGTTCAACGCGCTGATGCGGCTGTCGCTGCGCATTCACGCCGAGCGCACCGACAGCAGCGACGTGCTCGGCCACTACCTCGAAGATCCGCGCCGCCTCTTCATCCCGGTCCGCCTGCTGATCGCCACACTGACGGTGGTCACCGCCGCGTTCCTCGCCCGCGTCACCGGCGTCGATCGCACCGGACTGCCCGTGCTGGTGTTTTCAATCTTCGTCATCGTGCTGGCGTGCGAGCACCTAATCCCGCTGCTCATCGTCCGCAAGGATCCTGAGAGAGTGCTCGACGTCCTGCT
>DASVFC010000488.1:0-5463 GCA_036380235.1 Vicinamibacterales bacterium | reverse complement strand
CAGCGCCTGGACTTTTATTCGGCATCAGACATCGAGGAGATTGTGCGGCGGTCGGCGCGCATCCTCAACGTGCCGATGGACGACGCGGCGGCCGTGGAGATTGCGTCGCGCTCGCGCGGCACGCCGCGCATCGTCAACCGGTTGCTGCGCCGGGTGCGGGATTATGCGCAGGTGCGAGCGGACGGCAGGATTTCGGTCGAGGTCGCGCGCGCCGCGATGGTGTTGCTCGACGTCGATCAGTACGGCTTTGACGACAGCGATCGGCGGCTGTTGCTGACGATCATCGAGAAATTCAGCGGCGGGCCGGTCGGACTGGGGAGCCTGGCGGCGGCGCTGCACGAGGAAGCCGACGCCATTGAAGACATGTACGAGCCGTATCTGATCCAGATCGGCTTTCTCGAGCGCACGCCGCGCGGCCGCATTGCGACGGCGCGGGCGTATGAGTTTTTTGGGCGCAAGGCGCCCGGAGGAGGATTGTTTTGAACGTCCGTCGCGTTGAGATCAAGAGCCTCGCCACCTACGTGCCGCCGCGTCTGCTGACCAATGCGGATCTCGAGAAGATGGTCGACACCACCGACGAGTGGATCCTGCAGCGCACCGGCATCCGCCAGCGCCACATCGTTGATGACGGCGTGGCGACGAGCGATCTCGCGACCGAGGCGGCGCGCGAGGCGATCAAGCGGGCCGGCCTGACCCCCGACGACATCGACGTCATCATCGTCGGCACCGTGACGCCGGACATGTTATTTCCGAGCACAGCCTGCCTGGTGCAGGCGAAGCTGGGCGCGAAGAACGCCTGGGGATTCGATCTGTCGGCGGCGTGCTCGGCGTTCACCTATTCGCTGACGGTCGGCACGCAACTGGTGGCGACTGGCGGCGCAAAACACGCGCTCGTGATCGGTGCCGACGTGATGTCGAGCATCATCGACTATACCGACCGCGCCACCTGCGTGTTGTTCGGCGACGGCGCGGGCGCGGTGGTGCTGGGCCCGTCGCACGACGAGAACATTGGCATCCTCGACTACTCGCACATGATCGATGGCACCGGCGGCCCGGCGCTGTGCATGCCGGCCGGCGGCAGCCGGAAACCGGCGTCGCACTCGACGGTCGACGAGCGGCTGCACTTCGTGAAGCAGGAGGGCCAGACGGTGTTCAAGTTCGCGGTCCTCAAAACAGGAGAAATCTGCGAACGGCTGCTGGCCAAGAACAAGCTGACCGGGCACGACCTCGACCTCTTCGTCTCCCACCAGGCCAACAAGCGCATCATCATGTCGGCGGCTGAAAAAATCGGCATGCCTGCCGAAAAGGTGATCATCAACATCGACAAGTACGGGAACACCACCGCAGCCACCATCCCGCTGGCGTTAAATGATGCGGTGGAATCGGGCCGATTGAAGAAGGGTCACCTCATCCTCCTGACGTCGGTTGGAGCGGGATTTACCGTTGGCTCGGTGCTGGTACGCTGGGGGATCTAGACGCAGCATGTTCGATTTCAGGCCAGCTTGAACGCCGGGCGGCGTTCGTAAATACTTCATAACACGCAGGTTGCGCTGAATGTGCCTGAACAGCACACTCTTTCGGTCTTTTGTTCATGGGCAGCACAATCACCGGCTCAATCTGCTGCCGAGGGCGGTATCATTCCGACTGAATCAGTTTCATAGACACCATTAATGTCTTATAAAGTCATATAGATGCCTTCTTAGACATTTAATAGACGTGAATGGCCCAATACTTGCTCATCAGGAAGCGAATGGTTAGAAGTCCTCTCTCGCAACTCTGCGTCGCGCTGACCGCGATCGTGACCGTTCTGGGTCTTTCAAGCGCGGCGTCGGCTCAGGACAAGCTCGATCGCGCGTTGCGCGATGCGAAGAAGTCCGGCAAAGCGCAACGGGTGATTTTCAAGTCCAAGGCTGGCTACGAGGACTGGGCGCGCAAGCTACTCGCCGACAGAGGCAAGATGGTCGATGCTGAGCTGCCGAGCGTCGGCTCATTTGCTCTCGTACTCACCGCCGGCGAGATGGACGTTGTCTGCAACAGCACCGTCTCTGATGGCTGCTCGGCCGACGCGATTGTGACGCCGAGTGCGGCGAAGAACACTGCCAGAAGAGCGAAGCAGTCGGCTGCGCCCCGCGTCACCTACTCGGCGCCGCAGGTAAACACGCTCCTTAGCACGCTGGGGCTTTCACCGAATGCCCTTGGCGGCCAGGGTGTGACGGTCGCCTTGATCGATTCAGGCATCTATCCCTCCGACGCATTCGGGCATCGCATCAAGGCGTTTTATGACTTCACCGGCGGCGGCATCCGCGCCGCGCATCCGTTCGACGACTATGGTCACGGCACGCACGTCGCCGGCTTGATCGGCGGGCAGCAGTACCTCGCTGATTCGCAGTTCACCGGTGTTGCACCGTCAGTTCAGTTTGTCGGTCTCAAGGTGCTCGACAAGACCGGTGCCGGCAGGACGAGCGACGTTATTCGCGCGATCGAATTCGCGATCGCCAATCGCTCCCGTTACGGCATAGACATCATCAACCTTTCGCTTGGTCACCCGATCTTCGAACCAGCCGCTGCCGACCCGCTCGTGCGTGCCGTTGAGAAGGCGACACAGGCCGGCATCATCGTCGTCGCCTCGGCGGGAAATCACGGCGTCGACGGCAACGGCGAAATCGGCTACGGCGGCATCACGTCGCCTGGCAATGCGCCATCGGCGTTGACGGTGGGCGCCGCGGATCACAACCGCACGACCACGCGCGACGACGACAAGCTCGCGGCCTACAGCTCCAACGGTCCGACTTGGTACGACGGTCTGGCGAAACCCGACTTCGTGGCGCCGGGTCACTTCCTTGCTTCTGAGGCCGCGCCGCGCGGCTCGCTGTTCAAGACCTACCGGTCGCTTCGCACCCAGGGCAGCGGCAACAAGGACTTCATGCAGCTGTCGGGAACCAGCATGGCAGCCGGAGTTGTAACCGGCATCGTGGCGTTGCTCGAGCAGAACACGCAGCGTGCCATGACCGCGAACCTGGCCAAGGGCCTGCTGCAATTCACTGCACTGCCGCTGAAGGACAAAGAAACGGGCGTGATCTACAGCCCGCTCCGCCAGGGTACTGGGCAGGTCAATGCCCACGGCGCCTTGACCCTGGTCAACCATATCGATGCCACCATCACCGATCTCAATCAGCCGTGGCTGTCGGGGACGGTGACGAAGGCCACCACCATCGGCACGCAGACCTATGCGTGGGCGGGCAACATCGTGTGGGGCGACAACATCGTGTGGGGCGATTCGGTCTTCTACAACCTGCCGATTTGGGGCCTCAACATCGTGTGGGGCGACAACATCGTGTGGGGCGACAACATCGTCTGGGGCGACAACATCGTCTGGGGTGATGAAGCCGACAACATCGTCTGGGGCAACAACATTGTCTGGGGCGACAACATCGTCTGGGGCAACAACATCGTCTGGGGCGACGGCCTGCTCCGGCCCGCCGACGTCCTGAACGGTGCGTTCAGCTACGACAACATCGTGTGGGGCAACCTGCTCGACGACAACATCGTCTGGGGCAACAGCCAAGACAACATCGTCTGGGGCAACAGCGCCGACAACATCGTGTGGGGAAATCGGTCGAGCAACGGCGGGAAGGGGGGCAAGTAATGGAGAAGATGCCCTATCAACCCGACCTGGATCGCGCCATGACGCCCACTACTGCGAAGCAGACGAGGACCGCCACGGTCGCGACCGATTGGCGCCAGAACCTGCCGGTGCTTGGCGGCGCGAAGGTAACGCTGCGCGAGCTCGAATTGACCGACGCGCCGTCGCTGTTTGCGATGCTGACGCCCGAAGAAGTATCGCGGTTCATCTCGCCGCCGCCGACCACCGTGGAAGGCTTCGAGAAATTTATCGTGTGGGCGCGCGCTGAGCGCGCTGCCGGCCGCTATGCGTGCTTCGCGGTGGTGCCGAATGGCATGACCAGCGCGATTGGACTTTTCCAGATTCGCCAGCTGGAGCCTGGATTCGTCACCGCGGAATGGGGCTTCGCGATCGGCTCACAGTTCTGGGGCACGGGCGTGTTCGTCGATGGAGGTCACATGGTGGTGGATTTCGCGGTCGAAGTGCTCGGTGTACGACGCCTCGAGGCACGCGCGGCCGTAGCCAACGGGCGGGGCAACGGCGCACTGCGTAAGCTCGGCGCCGTGCAGGAAGGTGTTCTGCGGCGTTCATTCCTCAAGAACGGCCGGCATCTCGATCAGATGCTGTGGTCAATTCTGGCTGAGGAGTGGAGGCAGGCGAAAGCGACATGGGGGCGCGGGCTCATCCACTGAGTCCGCCGCACCGCGTAACGACTAAACCTGGCTACCCCCAGGTTGGGCCGGGGTAAGATACCCCGGCTCGAACTTTGTACGCTGCCACTCCTGCACTGAAGGCGGCATCTTTGCGCCAACCCCTCGGCGACGCGCAACATCTCTCAAGAAGTGAACGTTACCGAGTTTGATTTCTCTCTGCCGGAAGATCTCATCGCGCAGCAGCCGCCCGCGCAACGCGGAGGCAGCCGCTTGATGACGCTCGACCGGTCCAGCGCCGCCATTGGGCACCACCTTTTTGACGAGCTGCCGTCGCTGTTGCGGCCCGGCGACTTGCTCGTCGTCAACGACACGCGCGTGTTCCCGGCGCGATTGATCGGCGAGCGCCTGCCCGGCGGCGGCGCCGCGGAATGTTTCCTGGTTCGCCCCGCGGATGACCCTGACACCTGGATCGCGCTGGTGCATCCCGGCCAACGGCTGCGAGAGGGATCGCGAATGCGCTTCACCGGGAGCGATCGTGTGTTGCATGCGGAAGTGATCGGCACCCACTTTCACGGCCGGCGGACGGTGCGTTTGTGGACCGATGACCGAACACCGGTCAGCGAGACGATCGAGGCGATCGGCCATATGCCGCTACCGCCATACATCAAGCGCGCCGATGCCGCTTCGGATCGCGATCGCTATCAAACGGTATACGCGCGCGAACGTGGCTCGATTGCGGCGCCAACGGCCGGCCTGCATTTCACGCCGGCGATTCTCGCTGCGCTCGAGTCGCGCGGTGTCGAGCGCGCGACGGTGACGCTGCACGTCGGCTACGGCACGTTTCAACCGGTGCGCGTCGACAATGTCGAAGATCATCGAGTCGAGGCGGAACACTACGACGTGCCCGCTTCAACGGCGGCGGCATTGACGCGCGCCAGGCGCGAGCGACGCCGCGTGATCGCCGTCGGGACCACGACGACGCGAACCCTCGAGTCGCTGGCGATTTCTGCAGATGGCGAGGTCGCCGCGGGCCGGGGCGAGACCTCGCTGTTCATTTATCCCGGCTTTCGCTTCGCGACCGTGTCCGGCCTGATCACGAACTTTCACCTGCCAAAGTCATCGCTGCTGATGTTGGTGGCGGCGTTTGCAGGACGCGAGCGCATCCTCGCCGCTTACAACGAAGCGATC
>DASVFC010000487.1:0-6061 GCA_036380235.1 Vicinamibacterales bacterium | reverse complement strand
CCTCAAGGGCAAGAAGCTCGGCGAGGTCAAGGAGATGTGGTACACCGCGCCTGACGGCCTGAAGATCCAGGGCTGGTACATCACGCCGCCGGGATTCGATGCGACGAAGAAGTACCCCATGCAACTGCACATCCACGGCGGTCCGCACAGCATGTATGGCGTCGGCTTCAACTATGGATGGCAGGAACAGGCCGCCAACGGATACGTGGTGCTCTACACCAACCCGCGCGGCAGCACGGGTTACGGCAGCGAGTTCGGCAACAAGATCAACAACGCCTACCCGAGCAAGGACTACGACGACTTGATGGCAGGTGTGGACGAGCTGCTGAAGAAGGGCTTCATCGACGATCGCAACATGTTCGTCACCGGCTGCAGCGGCGGTGGGGTGCTGACGGCGTGGATCGTCGGTAAGACCGATCGTTTCGCGGCGGCCTCAGCGAACTGTCCGGTCATCGACTGGCTGAGTTTTGTCGGCACCACCGACAGCGCCGGCTGGTACTACAACTTCGAGAAGCTGCCGTGGGAAGATCCGGCCGAGCACTTCCGCCGCTCGCCCCTGAGCTACGTCGGCAACGTCAAGACGCCGACGATGTTGATGACGGGCGTCAACGATCTGCGCACGCCGATGCCGCAGACCGAGCAGTTCTACAGCGCGCTGAAGCTGCGCAAGGTGCCGACGGCGATGGTTCGCTTCAACGACGAAGCACACGGCACCACGTCCAAGCCATCGAACTTCATACGAACGCAGCTGTATCTGCGGTATTGGTTCGACAAACACAAACGCGGCACCGCGGTCACTACGACCGCGGCGCCGCAGCAGTACTAAGCGGCACCGCTTAACGCGAAGGGCACGAAGGGCACGAAGGTCACGAATACTTTTTGGGAATACCAGTGCCGCTAAGCAGCACTGGCGTTTAGCAAAAGAATTCTTCGTGTCCTTCGTGGCCTTCGTGTGCTTCGTGTTTTGTGTTTGGGGAGGCTCATGACTCGCGCGCTGATCCTGCTGACCGTCGCCAGCCTGACATCCACTACGTTCGCCCAATCCGCCAATCCGCTCGATACGGCCGTCATCAACCGCATTCGTGGCGAAGCCGTCGTCAATTCACAGGCGATGGAAACCCACTGGTGGCTATCTGAGGTCTTCGGCCCGCGCGCTACGGGCACGCCGGGTTATCAGAAGGGTGCAGACTGGGTGATGGGCAAGTTCAAGGAATGGGGCCTCCAGAACATTCACATCGAGCGCTTTCCCTTCGGGCAGGGCTGGACCATCGAGCGTTTTTCGGCGCACATCATCACGGAACATTCGTCGGCGCCGATGATCGGCCAGCCGCGATGGTACTCACCATCCACCAATGGCACGCTCGCGTCCGACGTCGTTTTCGTCAAGGCGACGACGGAAGCGGAGCTCGAGAAGTACAAGGGACAGCTGCGCGGCAAGATCGTCGTCCTGCAGGCGCCGCGGGCGGTGCGCATGCTCGAAGGCCGAATCATCCTGCGCATGACGGACGATGACTGGAAGGAGGCGATGACGCTGCCGACGCCGCCGGCCAAGCCCGCGGCTAACCCGGGCGGTCCGAGCCCGGCACAGCAGTTTGCGCAGGCGGTGCAGCGGTTCCTCGTCGCGGAGGGTGCGGGCGCAGTCCTCGATCGCGGGTCCGACAACGACATGTCTGCGGGCGGCAGCGACCTGTCGTGGCAGACGCAGCGGGTCGACGGGGGGACGATCTTTCCAGGCAGCGGCGGCAGCCGTGATCCCAAGGTGCCGCAGCAGGTGCCGTCCGCAACGCTTGCGGTCGAGCACTACAACCGGATCGTCCGGCTGCTGGAGCGCAACCAGCCGGTGCGCGTCGAGCTGAATATCCAGACGAAGTTTTATCCCGAGACCGATCCCGCGGGGAACGCGTTCAACATCATTGCCGAAATTCCGGGAACCGACCTGGCGCACGAAGTGGTGTTGCTGGGCGCGCACTTCGATACCTATCCGTATGCGACGGGCGCCACCGACAACACCACCGGCTCGACGGCGATGATCGAAGCGGTGCGCGTGATTCAAGCGTTGAAGCTGCGTCCGCGCCGGACGATTCGCATCGCGCTCTGGGCGGCAGAAGAGCAAGGGCTGCTCGGTTCACGTGAGTACGTCAATCGCCACTACTTCGACGCGCAGAGCAAGACGCCGAAACCGGACCACAAGAACGTGCAGGCCTACTTCAACCTCGACAACGGCACCGGGCGCATCGTCGGCATCTGGGGACAGGGCAACACCGGCGCGATGAAGATGTTCGACCAGTGGGGCCAGGCGCTGAAAGACATCGGTTGGAAGAACGTCAGCCCGAGAACGGTGACGCAGACCGATCACACCTCGTTCGAGAACGCCGGTTTGCCGGGGTTTCAGTTCATCCAGGAGCGGCTCGAGTACAACTCGCGCACGCACCACTCGAACATGGACACGTTCGATCACGTGCAGAAGGACGACGTGATCCAGCAGGGTGCGGCAGCGGCGGTGTTCGCGTGGTATGCGGCGAACACCCCCGACCGCCTGCCGAGAAAGACGAACTAGTGCGTGACCGGCCGGGGCACGCGTGATCCGCGGCCGATTTGCGTTGCCGCAGGCAGATCAACTAGGCTTTTAAGGTCAATGTCGTTCGTCCACCACGCCCACCACTGCCACCATCACCGTTTCCTGAACGGACCGGCAGGAGTCTGCGTGTAAATCGAACGTCACCACGTTTTCGAACCACACGAGCCCGCCGGCAACGGCGGGCTTTTTTGTTTCGCGCCCGAATCAATCGCGGGCGCGTCGCGCCGTAGCGGCGCAAGCCGCGAAGGCGGACAGGGATGCTATGGATTTCTCAAAGTTGAACGGATTGATCCCCGCAATCGTTCAAGACGAGACCAGCAGCGAGGTGCTGATGGTGGGCTTCATGAACGAGGACGCTTGGCAGATCACGCGCGATACCGGTTACGTCACCTTCTACAGCCGCACCCGCAACAAGCTGTGGACCAAGGGCGAGACCTCGGGCAATCGCTTGAAAGTGCGCGAGGTGCTGATCGATTGCGATGAAGACACGGCCCTGTTTAAGGTGCAGCGCGAAGGCGACGGCAACGTCTGCCACCTCAATCGTGTTTCATGTTTCGTTCCGGAGCTGTCATGACGTCCACGCCCCAAGCCCCAGGTTCCAAGCCCACCGCGAAGCTCCGACTCGGCATCCCGAAGGGCTCGCTGCAGGATTCGACCATCCAGCTGTTCCAGCGCGCCGGCTACATCATCCGCGTCGACTCGCGGTCGTATTTCCCGTCGATCGACGATCCCGAAATCGAATGCATGCTGATCCGCGCCCAGGAAATGGCGCGCTACGTGGCCGACGGCGTCATCGACGCCGGGCTGACCGGCCAGGATTGGATCGCCGAGCACGAAATCGGTCACCCCGACCAGGCGCCGCTCGCCCGCATCTGCGACCTGGTGTACGCCAAGCAAAGCTTCGGCAAAGTCCGCTGGGTGCTGGCGGCGCCGGAGGATTCCCCGTTCAAGACTGCCGCCGATTTGAACGGCAAACGGATCGCCACCGAACTGGTCCGGGTCACCAGGCATTACTTCACGTCAAAAGGCCTCGACGTCGACGTCGAGTTCTCCTGGGGCGCCACCGAGGTCAAGCCGCCCGTTCTGGCCGATGCCATCGTTGAGGCCACGGAAACCGGATCGACGCTGCGTGCCAATCGCTTGCGCATCCTGGAAACGATCATGGAATCGAACACGCAATTAATCGCGCACCAAAACGCGATGGCCGACGCGTGGAAGAAGACGAAGATCGAGAACATCGCCTTGCTGTTGAAAGCGGCAATCGAGGCGCAGGGACGGGTTGGGTTGATGCTGAACGCGCGGCGCAGTGATGTCGACAAGCTGATCGCGCTGCTGCCCGCCCTGCAACGGCCGACCATATCGTCGCTGAGCGATCCGGAGTGGGTGGCGATCAACACCATCCTCGAGGAGAAGACAGCGCGCGACCTGATTCCGCGCCTCAAGCTTGCCGGCGGCCAGGGGATCGTCGAATATCCGCTCAACAAGATCGTCGTGTGATGTTGCGAATCGTCTTCTCGTCCAATCGTCGCGCGGTGACCGAGCTGCTGTCGGCGACGCGGATTCGCGATCGCGCCACCGAGACGCGCGCGAGCGAGATCGTGCGCGCTGTGCGCCGGAGCGGCGACCCGGCGCTGAAGCGCTTCGCGCGCACGCTGGATGGCCACGCCGGCCGTCTCGAAGTGGCGCGGTCGAGCTGGGAGCGGAACGCCGCACCGCTCGATGCGGCTGTTCGTCGAGCGATCGCGCGCGCCGCGCGCAACATCCGGTCGGTCGCGAAGCGGCAGGTCCCACGCGGCTGGCGCCATGCCGTCGCCAGCGGCATTACCGTTGAGCAGCGCGTGGTGCCGCTCAACCGGGTGGGATGTTACGTTCCGGCCGGCCGCTATCCATTACCTTCGTCGCTGTTGATGACCGCCATCCCCGCGCGCGCCGCCGGTGTGGGTGAAGTGATCGTGTGCTGCCCGCGCCCGGACGCTGCGGTGTATGCAGCCGCGCTCGAAGCCGGGGTGGACCGCTTGTTCCAGATCGGCGGCGCGCACGCCGTGGCCGCCATGGCCTACGGCACTGCAACCGTGCCCGTCGTCGACAAGATCGTCGGCCCCGGCAACCGGTGGGTCTCCGCCGCCAAGTCCTTGATCTCCGCTGACTGCGGCATCGACTTCTATGCCGGACCAACGGAGATCCTCATCGTGACCGCCACTGGCCCGGCGCGTTGGATCGCTGCGGACTTGATCGCACAAGCAGAGCACGATCCAGATGCGCGAGCCGTCGTGATTACGCCAAGCGCGCGATTGGCCAGGCAAGTGGCGGCCGAGGTCGAGCGGCAGATGCCGTCTGAGGGACCCGCCCGTCAATCGCTTGCGCGTCATGGCGGTGCCATCGTCTGTCGATCGATTGCTGAAGCGATCGAACTCACCAACGAGGCGGCGTCCGAACACGTGGTCGCCGGTACGGAGGCCATCGCTCGCGCAGTGGTCAATGCCGGCGCGATCTTCGTCGGTGAGTGGACGGCGCAAGTGGCTGGAGACTATGCCATCGGCTCCAATCACGTTCTGCCAACCGCGGGCGCGGCGCGTTTTCGCGGCGGCTTGAACGCGGCGGATTTCGTCAAACTGGTGTCCGTGCAACGCGTGTCGAAACGTGGCCTGGCCGCGATCGGCAACACCATCACCACGCTCGCACGGGCCGAAGGTCTCGAGGGGCACGCTCGATCAATCGAGGTTCGCACATGAGTATTCAAGGTGTCCCGGACCTCGGTCCGGGACTGCGCCTGCACTTGAACGAAAACACCGGTGGCTGCTCGCAGAAGGTGGTCGACGCCGTGCGGGCGTTCGACGGCGAAGGCCTGGCGCGCTACCCGGATTTTCGCGACGCGGTCACGGAAACGGCGGCGTTCCTCGGCATCGATCCAGATCGCATCGTGCTGACCAACGGTCTCGATGAGGGCATCCTGCTCGCATCCATTGCTTACCTTGGCCATCGCACGCCGACGTCTCTCGTCGAGCTCGGTGCGCCGCTGACCGCGACCTCGGGCGCTGCCGAAATCGTGGTCGCGCTGCCCGCATTCGATCCCTATCTGCACGCGGCGCAGGCAATGGGCGCGCGCATCGTAGCCGTGCCGCCGGGGCCAGACTACGCGTTCCCTCTCGACGGCGTGCTCAAGGCGCTGACGCCGAACACGCGCATCGTCTACGTCAACAATCCCAACAACCCGAGCGGCCAGCCGGTCCCGTTAGACGCCATTCGCAGAATTGCCGGCGAGGCCGGGCACGCGCTGGTATTCGTGGACGAGGCGTACCACGATTTCCTCGGCGAGAATTTTCTGTCTGAAGCAGCGGAGTATCCCAACGTGTTGATTGGCCGCACGTTCTCCAAGGCCTACGGCCTGGCCGGCATGCGCGTTGGCGTGATGATCGCCTCGCCCGCTATTCTTGCGCCCATTCGCAAAGTGATGCCGCTCTTCAACCTCAACGTCGTCGCCGT
>DASVFC010000486.1:0-3490 GCA_036380235.1 Vicinamibacterales bacterium | reverse complement strand
GCTGGTTGCGCGATTTCGGCGCCACCGGCGCTTACCTGTTCGCGCCGTCGATCTGGATGCTGCTGCCGTATCGTGCCGCGCAAACGGAAGCCGGCCTGAGACGGGAGTACCCCGCCGATTCGATGCCGGGCATCGAAAGCTTTCTCGCATCGCCATCGCGGGCCCATGTGGCGCTGCAGGAGATGCTCCTCGGCCGCAGCGTCAACGAGCAGGCGGTTGCGTTTCTCTTCCCCGGTGTCCTCGTGCTGGCGCTCGCCGCGATGTCGTTGCTGCTCGCTCGAGCTTCCAGACAGCCCTGGCGATCGAGCCCAATCCCGTTCTTCGGCCTGCTCGCCGTGCTCTCGACGCTGATGTTCGTAACCTGGCCAATCGAATTGTGGCGCATGGTGTATTGGCTGCCCGGCTTCAACTTCATTCGCGTCCCATCACGCTTCATCCTCGTCGTGATGCTGTGCCTCGGCATGCTCGCGGCAGTTGCATTCGACGGCTTCACCACGCAATGGCGGCAGCGTCGACGCTTGATCGGCGCCGCCGCGCTGTCGCTGCTGCTGCTCGCCGAATACAGCAGCCATCCGTTTCGCGGCGTACCCTTTACGATGCATGTGCCAGAAGCCGATCGATGGCTCGACACCCAGCCGAAACCATTTGCTGTGGCCGAAGTCCCTGTTCCCAGCGTCGGCGACGTCGGCGCCTATGAACGCAGCCAGACCCGCGCCATGCTGCACGCTACCGCCCACTGGCAGAAAACGGTTCACGGCTACAGCGGCATCCGCCAACCGTTGCACAGCCAGTTGTATGAGCTGATGACGACGTTCCCCGACGCGGCGAGTATCGAAGCGTTACGCGGTGTCGGCGTGACCTACGTGGTGGTGCACGGCGGCGACTATTCGGCCGCGAGGTGGCAGGACATCGAACCGCGCCTGGCGCGGTCGGTCGATCTGCGGCTCGTTCATACTTCCGGGGCGGATCGCGTCTACGCGATCACATCCCGTGTTTCTTCCGCCACTCGTCCGTCCCCTTGATGTTATCCATCACGCGCTGTCGCGCTTCGTCTTCGGTTGCGCCTTCGATACGCGCCTTGAGGTAGACGTCAAGAATCCACACGCCAATCGCCTCGCCATCCGGCCGGCTCTCGGCGTTGACCAGGCCACCCGGCCGTTGCAGGCCGTCCTTGGAGCGGTAGAACTCGTCGAGCCAGGCGACGATGGCGGCCATCTCTTCGCGGCGGAACTTCAACTTTTCCGCCGCCAGGGCTTCGACACGGGCTTCGAGGTTGCGCTGCGCCTGCTGCAATTCAGCCTTGAGCGCGCTCATCCGCATGGCCTGCCAGGCCGCCTGTCCCAGCAAGACCAGAATGACCAACGCCAGCAGGGTGTTGGTGGTCTTCATTCGGCGCAATTGGTTGGCATCAGACATTGTCGCAATTTTCCTCAAGAAAAATACTCGCGCAATTTTCTTAAAGCAAATCGCCTTGCCTTCGCCTTTCGGGGACAATTGGCCCGGACCGGCAAATGACGAAATTCGAGCGGTATCTTGGGCTGCGCGATCTCCCCGCGTCCCGCACCGGGCTGCTGGTGGCGTTTGGCGGCCTCCTGATCCTCACCGACCTGCTGCCGAACATCGGCCTCGATTCCGAGGCGCTGTCGTTGGGCATCGAACTGGTGATGGGCGTCACGTTCCTGGCCATCGCGCTGCACGACCGCCTCGACGAACGCAGCCGCGCCGCCTGGCCGCAGCATCTTCTCGCAACCGGCATCGCGGTCGTGGTGGCGACCGCCGGCGCCGAAGCGGCAACGCGCTGGATCTTCCGCGACGTCACGACCAGCGCCGACAGCGGCAGTTTTTTTTCCCGACGGTGGGCGAACGACGTCGCGCTCAATCAACACGGCTTCCGGGAACGCGAATTCAGCCTCGAGAAGCCGCCACAGACTTTCCGCATTGCCGTGGTCGGCGACTCGTTCACGTTCGGCAACGGCTTGGCGCGCGAAGAGCGCTATACGGATCTGCTGGACCGGTGGCTCGGCGATCGTTTCGAAGTGCTCAATTTCGGCATCCCCGGCGACAACACGCCGGAACACCTCGACACGCTCGTATCCCGGGTCCTCCCGGCATCGCCGAACTTTGTCTTGCTGCAATGGTTCGTCAACGACATTGAAGGCAGCGACCTGTCGCATCGCCCGCGACCTGCGTTCTTGATCCCCTCACCGGACATTCACCGGTGGCTGAACCGCCACTCGGCTCTGTATGCGGTGGCGAACATGCGCTGGGCGGAGCTCCAGATCATGCTCGGGTGGTCACCATCCTACGCCGACTATCTCAAGCAGCGCGCCGGCGATGCCAACAGCAGCGACGCTCAGCGCGAAGCGCAACTGGTGCATCAGATCGTCGAAGCGGCGCACCGCAGCCATGTCGACATCGCGTTCGTGCTGTTTCCGGATACCAGCGCGACCCTCGATGCCAGCTACCCGTTCGCGTTCCTGCACGATCGCATGCTGGAGATGTGCCGGGCGGAGCGCATTCAATGTGTGGATTTGCGGGAGCGGTTCAGCAGCGAGAAAGACCAACGGTCGCTGTGGGTGAGCCCCTTCGATCATCACCCCAGCGCCAAAGCCAATAATCTCGCCGCCACCGAGTTGTTCTATCTGCTGCGCAACCAGTTCACGCGCTAGAAACCTTACCGCTCGCGCATCTCCGTCGTCGCACGCGGCTTCTCCACCTCGATCGACATCGTTTCGTAATCGCTCCACCGCTTGTTGACGCCGGTATCGCGCGCCTCGAGGTCGCGCAGGTGCTCATCGCCGCTGATGTTCTCCTCGAATTCCTGGAGATTGCGAAATCCGGCACGGCTTAACATCGCGCCCAGCGTCTCGACGTCGTACATGAACTTGTGTCCCCACGACGACATCTGCAGGTTCAGGATGATGGCGGCTGGATTGGGATCCTTCGGCCACTCGTGCCAGGCGAGCTTGCCGACGATGTAGGCCCTGGCTTCTTCGCCGGGGTCCTTGTCGAACAGCGCGATGAAACGCGCCAGGTCCGGCGTCGAGATGCGCATCTTGCCGCCGGGAGCGAGCACCCGATACGCCTCGGCAACCATGAACTTTCCTTCGTCGTAGCTCAAGTGCTCGATGACGTGCTCGCTGAAGATGTAGTGAAGCTCGCCATCCTCGAACGGAAACCGCTTCGTCGCATCGAGAAACGCGAGACCGCCGGTGCCCGGCTCGATGTCGGTATTCAGCCATCCTTTGAGGCGGCTGCTGCCGGAGCCGATCTGCAGTTTGCGAACCGGGTGTTCCTCGAGATACTTGTCGATCAGCGCCGGAGTATCACGGCGGAACGAGTCGGCCGGGTCCGCCGGGGCCGTTTGTGCCGACGGCGACGCCTGCGGCGGCTTCGTGCTCGCGCCTTCGCAAGCCACGCTGGCGATTGCCACGGACGCCATTAAAGCAGCAGACAGCGAATTGCGTATTGGCATCTTCCGATCATCTTA
>DASVFC010000485.1:0-10135 GCA_036380235.1 Vicinamibacterales bacterium | reverse complement strand
ACGAGCAGCCGAAGGATTTCGTGTTCACGCCGAATCAGTACAACCTTGGCCTCGCGGCCATCGGCCGCAACGTCGATCGTTACGACATTCCGTACAAAGGCCGATTGCTCGCGTGGGATCCGGTCGCCCGCAAGCCGCGGTGGACCGCGGAATACGGCAACTACTGGAACGGCGGCACGCTCGCCACCGCCGGAAACCTCGTGTTCCAGGGCACCGCAGCCGGCGACTTTATCGCCTACAACGCCACTACTGGACAGCGGCTATGGTCGTCATGGGCCACCACCGGCATCGTCGCGCCGCCGATCACCTATGCGATTGACGGCAAGCAATATGTGTCGGTGATGGCCGGCTGGGGCGGCGCGTTCTCGAAAAAGGCGAGGAGCTATGGCCGCTTGTTGACCTATACCATCGGCGGCGCCGCGTCGCTGCCAAATCGGCCGCGTGCGCGCGTCGTGTCGGCCATCGCGCATAACGGCACGCCGCAGCAGATCGCCGCCGGTGGGAAGATCTTCAACACCTACTGTGCACGCTGTCACGGTGGCGCGACGATCCTTCCGGATCTGCGCCGCTCGACGCCGGGAACCTATACTGCACTGGAGAAAATTCTCGACGGTTCACTGGCCGAGAGGGGCATGCCCAGGTTTGCGGAGTTGGACAAAGCGGCCATCGCCGAACTTCGCGCCTATCTTCTCGATGAACGCCGCAAACTTGCTTCGGAGAAACAATGAAGAGACTGACGACAGTTGCTGCAATCGTGCTGGCGGGCTCAATCGCGTCGGCACAAGCCCCCGCGCCGACCGATCGCACGAAGGCCACGCATTACCCCGCTGCCGATCTCAAGGCCGCGCTCGGAAAGTTGCCGACCGATCGGCCGGCCGCATCGGTGCGCGTGTTCTCGCTCGACCCGTATAACGTGGCGGTGGAGCAGCGCCAGCCTCGCGAGCAAGGCGCGGCGTCGCACAGCGACCGCGCGGAATTGTTCTACGTGATTGAAGGATCGGGAACGATGCTGACTGGCGGGACCATCGCTGACGGCAAGCAGAACGGCGTCAACACGCAGGGCACGACGATCAGCAACGGGACGCGCATCAATTTCAACCCGGGGGACTTCATCATGGTCCCCTCGGGCGTTCCTCACCAGTTCGTCGACCTGAAGGTCCCTGTCCGCGTAATGTCGCTTTACCTGCCGGACACAAAGTAGCGCAAGCTGCGCGCGTCAGTTATTTGACGCGCGCAACTTTGATGATCTTAATCGGCGGCGTCAGGCGCTGTGCTTCGGCGTTCGTCGTTCGCGTCGTTGATGACGGCGCGGCTTGAATCTTTCTCACGACGTCCATTCCCGAGACGACGCGACCGAAGGCGGCAAAGCCCTGGCCGTCGGGATTGCGCGCGCCGCCGAAGTCGAGCGACGGCTGATCGTTGATGCAGATGAACCAGCCGGACGTGGCGCTGTCCGGTGCGCCGCGCGCCATCGAGATCACGCCATCCTTGTGCAGGATGCCGGTCTTGTTCGTCCGTTCGAGCGCGATCGGCTCGAACCCTTCCTTCGCGCGATCGGGATTGACGCCGGCCTGAATCACTTCGATCTTCACCGGGCTCTCGGGTTGGTTGTCCATCTTGACCGTGCGATGCCACATGCCGCCGTCATAGTGGCCGGCATCGACGTAGCGCAGGAAGTTCGCCGCGGTGACCGGCGCCTTCGCCTGATCGACTTCCACGACGATGTCGCCGAGCTCGGTTTGGACACGAACGCGGACGGGAGCTTGCGAGGCGAGGTGATCGCCGCCCCATACGAGGGCGGCGATCACGATAGCGAGAAACCTTCGACGCTGCATGATCAGAACCGATAGGTCAGCGCGAATTGGAACTGGCGGCTCGGCAACACGGCAGAACCGCCGCTATGTTGACCGAAGCGGGCGTTGCCGACGAGATTGATGTAGCCGCCGGACAGCAGGTTCTGGTTGTTGAAAAGATTGAATACGTCGGCGCGGAATTCGATGTGGTCCGAGCCAACCGGGAACTGCTTGCCGAGCGTGAGATCGGCCCAGTTCATGAACATGCCGCGGGCGGTGTTGCGACCGTCGGGCGTGCTCGGCTGGCAGCCGCGCGCGTTGCAGGCCGCGCCGACGCCCTGGCCATAACCCACCGGATCACCGGCGTAACGGATCGTGTACGGTGAACCGCTCTGGCTGTGCGTCACGGCGCTCAAGCGCCAGCCGCCGAGGAACGCGCCGCTGCCCGGCATGTTCCAGTTGACGCTGGTGACAAGGTTGTGCGGCGTGTCGGCACCCGTGGGCGCGCGATCCGACTCCGGATCGCGGCTGTTCTCCGGCGAGAACCAGTGATTCAGCATGTCCTCGGAATTCGATCGCGTGTACGACGCCGTAAACGTCAGCGGCGCGGTGCGATGAATCATCGAGAAGCGAATGCCTTCGTACCACGAGCGGCCCTCGTTGGTGAGCACGTCCATGTGGCGGAAGCCGTTCGGACCGGGCACCTGCGGCCGCGTCAGGTCGGCTTGCGCCTGCGTGCGGACGATCGCGTTGGGATTCGTGCTCAACGCCGCCTGCAGCTGGTCCTTCGGAATCGGCGCCGGCGCGTTCATATCGAGGAAGCCGTGCTTGACGCCGCGGTTGACGTTGGCGTCAACCGCCACGCTCGTGCGCGGGCCGATCTGCCGCTGCACGCCGAAGCTGACCTGCCAGGCATGCTCGTTCTCGAGATCAGGTGAGATCTCCTGGATGCTGCGCGCCGGCAAAACCGCTCCCGGCGGGAAACCAGGCAGCACGTTGGGGAAGGTCGGGAACAGCGGGTCGCTGCTCGAGAGCGACAGGGTGACGAGGCCGTTGCGGCCGCCGACGCCGCCCTTGACGATGGTAAAGATCGGATGCTGCTGCGTGAAGCGTCCGAAACCGCCGCGCACGGCCCACTTCTGATCGCCCTTCGGATCCCACGCGAAGCCGACGCGCGGATCGATGTTGTCGGCATCGGTGCCGGCCGGCCAGTCCGGAATGTCCTTGATGATCTCGACGTCGTAACGCAACCCCAGGTTGAGCGTGAAGCGGTTGCTCACGCGCCAGTCATCCTGGAAGAAACCGGCGAGGACGTAGGCCTTCGGGAACATCAGGCGCGCTTCGGGCACCAGCGCGAACGCCTGTGTGAACAGCGTCGGGTTCGGCGCCACGTTCGGCGCGCCCGGGAAGGTATAGCGGCCGTTCTGCAGCGGCGCGAACAGCTGTTCGGTGACGTCATACGTGAACGACGCGCCCGTCTTCATCGTGTGATTGCCGCTCCACAACGACAGCGTCGTCGACAAATCGTAGGTCTGCTCCGGCAACACGCCCCAGGTGCCCTGGTCGTAGCCGCCCTCGGTGGCGTAGCCCTGCCGGACGATCGACACGCACTCGCACTTGGCGGCGCGGCGATCGGTGTAGCGCGAGTACTGGCCGCGGATTTCGTTCAGCATCCGATCCGAGATCACCGTGGTGAAGGTGCCGTGGATGGTGTCGACGTTGTTGTCCCACATGAACCCGGTGCCCGGCAGGTTCAAGCCGCCGCTTTCATTGTCCTTGTGCCACCGCACCATGTTGTAGCGAACGCCGAGTGACTGCCGCTCGTTGAAGCGCAGATCGACCTTGGCGTGGCCCTGGTGCTCATCCGCCGGGGTCTCCACCGTCGGTGCCGGCGAGTTGGCAGCGGTGACCGTGACCTCGCTGCGCTCGCGGCGCCGCTCGTAGCTGCCGAAGAAGAACAGCTTGTCGCGGACGATGGGTCCGCCCGCCGTGCCGCCGAACTGCTGCTGGTTATAGGGCGCCTTGACTTTTTCGCCGTTGACGATGGGCGCCAGCGGCGGTGCTGCGTCGAGATCGCCGGGGCGGATCATCACGAAGGCCGAGCCGTTCAACTCGTTGGTGCCGCTCTTGGTGATCATGCTCGCGACGCCGGCCGAGTGGCCGCCGAACTCGGCGGAGAACTGGTTGGTGATCAACTGCACTTCCTTGACCGTCTCGATCGCGAAGCCGCTCGAACCGAGCTGCGGTGCGCGCTGCAGCGTCAGCCACTTGGAATGATTGTTGGTGCCGTCGACGTAGGTGCCGAAGTTCCACACTTCGCCGCCGCCGACGTTCACCGCGTTCGACCCGCTGCCGGTGGCGACCACGTTCGAATCGAGAGTGAGCAGTCGGAAGTAGTTGCGTTCTTTTACGGGCAGGTTTTCGAACGCTTCACGATCGATCGTGCTCGCTACTTCCGACGAGGTGGTCTGCACGATCGGCGCTTCACCCGCCACGGTCACGGTTTCCTGCACCGTCGACAGCTGCATCGCAAAGTTCAACACCACGTTCTGGCCGGCGTTGGCGACCAGGTTCTGCCGGACCTGGGTGGCAAATCCGGCGATTTCCACTTGCACGCGGTATTGGCCTTCAGGCGGGAGCGCGCGCACGACGTAGCGCCCGTTGGCGTCGGTGGCAACGACGCGGCTGAGGCCGGTAGCGGTGTTTTGAACGGTAACGGTCACGCCCGGCAGCACGGCTTGCTGCGCGTCGGTGACCACGCCCTCGATGTTGAAAGTCGGGTTCTGTGCCTGAGCCCAAACCGGGAACAAAAGCGCAACGAGCAGCACGTATAGTGCGGCGCGCAAACGCGTCAAAGCAGTCATATTTCCTCCAGGAGAACTGCCGCCCGTGCGGCGGTTTGCGGATCGTAGCACGGCAGCAGGCGGCGACCAGAGGGCCCATCGGCATTCATCACTGCGATTGCACAGGGAAGCGCTCAGAATCGATGCGTGTAGAGCACCTTGCTCGCCGCGCGTCGGTCGAGAGTGTTGAACCGGTCCTGGAGCGGGTCGTCCACCAGGTTGTGCGTGTAGACGAAATACAGATCGCTCCCCGGTTTGACAATCCACCGGAAGCGTGACTGCCATCCCAGCACGTTGCTCTGCGTGTCGTACTGGATGTTGTTGACCCACGACACCCAGGGGCTGAATTGCAGCTCTGGAATGACGCGAAACAATTTCGTCTCGAAGTCGCCTTCGTCGAGATTGACACGGTTCCATTCCGCGCTCGTGTAGACGATCACGCCCGGCCGCACGCGCAGGTTCAGGTCGGTCGCCACCCGGGTGCGGGTGCCGTTGTAAAACCCGCCCATCTCGAACGTCTGGTTGACCGCGACCACGCGTCGCGCCGCCGTCTGCGCCTGCGCGCGATAGCGCGTCCAGTTGTACTCGCGGCCCATCGGGAGCGTGATCCCCTTGCTGATCGCGAACGGCTGTTCGAGCCTCTCGTACGTCGGCAGCACTCGAATCGAAAACGTATCCTGCCGGTGTGAGCTGATGTTCGCGAGCAGGAGCTCGAACTCTCGATTGAGGAGCCCGCTGTCCGTCGTGCTGAACAGCAGATTGCTCTTGGCGCCGTATTGAATGGACCGGAGCCAGGCGTGTCCACGCGGCCGCTTCGTGTAAAACAGCTCGGGATTCAGCCGCCGGAAGGCGGTGCGCGGCGTGAAGCCGACCGCGGCGTCGTAATCCGCCTGGATCTCGCGATACAGCACGCTGCCGTACCACGGATCGTTTGGATACTCGAAGCGCACGCCATACGCGTCGGTGCGGCCGGCCGCGCGCGGATTGGTGGTGTGGACGAAGAAGCCGCCGAGCGAGATATTTTGCCGGCCCCTGAACGTGGACGTGGCGAAGAGGAAGTCAGCACCAAGCGTGTGCCGCGTATCGATGTCCGTTTCGCGCGGATTGCGGCCGGTGTAGAGCCCACCGATGTAGGACTGCTGCAAGAGCCGATGCTTGCCGCGCAGGACCATGAAGTCTTCGCCGATCACGCCTTCGTCGGGCCCGGTGCGCACGTACATCGCGCCGACGTCGTTGCTGCCGAACTGGCCGGCGAGCTTGCTGCCGGCGACGATGGGTTGCGGCACGCCCTGATTCAAGCCGATGCGGCGCGTGAAGAACGGCACCAGCGAGTTGTCGTCGCCCGCCGTGCTCTGGAAGTCGAAGAAGGTGGAGCCGTCGAGAAAAAAGTCGCGCTTCTCGGGAAAGAACTGCGGAAAGCGCTCGAGGTTCGTCAGCCGCTGATCGACCTCGGTCTGCGCGAAGTCGGTGTTGATGGTGAGGACGGTCCTGATCCCCGGGGTCGGGCTGTAGAACACATCGGCGCCAACATCCACATCGTTGTCGACCCTCGTGTCACCGCGTCCGGGCGCGGTGAACGAGCTGCCGAGCAGATACGGCTTCACGTCGAGACCCGTCGCCTCGTTGATGCCCTCGAGGCCGAGCAGCAAGCCGGCGTTGGAGAGACGGTTCAGTCCCTGGTTGCGCAGCCAGCCGTTCCACAGGCTTTCCTCGTTCTTGCGCCGCACCGTGCGCTGGAAGTTGATGCCCCAGGCCTCGGCGCTGGGATCGAAGTTGAGCGTGCTGAACGGGATCTCGATCTCGAGCGTCCAACCAATCTCGCTGCGATGCGCCTTGCCCGTCCAGATGCCGTCCCATTGCCGGTTGTTGAAGTTCGCGCCGCGCACCGCGTCGCCCATCAGGCCTGACGGGTTCATTTCGAAGAAGTAACCGGTCTGCTGATTGTTGAAGGTGTCGATGTTCCACATGAAGCGATCGTCCGACGAGAGGAAGTCGTCGCGTCGCCGGGAATAACCAAGCCATTTTTCAGGCTCCGAGTCATAAGCAGTCACGCCCATATATAGAGCGGTGTCCGTGAACAGGATGCGCACTTCGGTCGGCTCCGTCGCCGGCTTGCCGTTGTCCGGGTCCTGCTGGATGAAATCGCGCGCCGGCACCGCGCGGCTCCACACCTCTTCATCGAGGCGCCCATCGAGGACGATGGCCTCGCCGGTTTGGAGGCGGAGCGCGCGAACGGTGCGACGTTCGTTGGCCTGTGGCGCAACCGGCGCTTCTACTGCCGGCTGCTGGCTAGCCTCGAGCGCCGTCGAAGCGGATAACAGGGCGATCAGTGCGACGGTTCGGAATGTCATGACCGCACCGTCACAGCCGCAGGTTGGGAAACTTCGGCGGTGCGTCGCAACTTCTGTTGGCCCAGTTCGCGCCGCACCTCATCGCCGGCCTCGCGCGCCGCCAGGGTATCCAGGCCGCTCCAATGCGAATTGGCGTCGAGGCCGTTCCGCTCGTAGTAACGGACCATGGTGACGCTGCTGACGATCGACGCTTCGCGGGCGATCTCGACCGCGTGCTGCAACTCATGCGCGAGTGTTGCCACCATCGCATCAGTGGTCAATTCCGGGCTCAGCGAAATGCGCAGGTAGCGAGACGATCTGGTCGCGGCGACCCACGCCAGGTTGCCGGCGAGCCCGCGCGGCAAGTTCCATTGGATTTCGAGATAGACGATGAGATCGCTTTGCTCGATCTCGTTGACGAGGGTCCGCACGGTTGAGGACCGGGTCAGGCCATCGTGGAGTATTGTCGCGGTGCGCCCATCAGCAGCGCGCACGCGGGCGGTGCCCGCAGCCGCGGAAAGTGGAGCGGACACCAGAAGAATGAGCACCAGTGCTGCGAATCTCATGACCGCACGATGACATCGGGATGTTGGGAAACCTTTGCGAGCGGTTGATAGTTTTGTTGACCCATAATGGGCGGCAATGGGCGCAGCACAGGTATCCTCGCGTCGAGCACTGATCGTTGAAGACGAAGCGTCGATTCGCGAGATCGTCCGCTTGCATCTGTCCTTGGCGGGGTTTGATACGGAAGAGGTCGCCGATGGCCATCGCGCGCTGGATCGCATCCGCGCCGACCGATTCGACCTCGTCATCCTCGACGTCATGCTGCCGGGCGTGGATGGTGTCAGCATCTGCCGCGCGATGCGGGCTGGAGGGCCCAACCAGCGCAGCGGTGTGCTGATGTTGACGGCGCGCGACACGGAGCCCGACAAGGTGATTGGTCTTGAAAGCGGGGCGGACGATTACCTCACCAAACCGTTCGGCGTGCGCGAGTTCATGGCGCGAGTGGCGTCCGTGGTCAGGCGTTCTTCAGGCTCGTCCAGCGAGCCGGCGGCGCCCGTCACTGGCATCGTGAAAGCGGCGGACGTCACGATCGATCCCGAACGTCGCCAGGTACGTGTCCGCGGCGAGCTCGTCGAATTGACCAGGCAGGAGTTCGACGTCTTGTACCTGATCGCCTCGCGACGCGGCATTGTCTTCAGCCGCGACGCGTTGATCGCGAAAGTGTGGGGCGAAGATACCTACGTGACGGCGCGCACCGTCGACTCGGTCGTCAGCCGCCTGCGGCGCAAGGTGGAGCAGGATCCCGACGATCCGGAGATGATCCTGACGGCGTGGGGTGTCGGCTACAAGTTCGTCGACGTTGGCGACACGACGTGAGCGTGCTTTCTTGACTCTTGCCACGCATGCCCAACACTCTTGCAACATTCAGGGTGTGAAATAACGAGGATGGCCGCTTCGCCGACCCCTGCCTGGTACCGCAGCTTCTATTGGCGGATCGGCGTCACGTTCGTCGCCTTCGTTGTGGCGATCCTCATTACCCAAGGGCTCATTCTCAGCAAGATTTTTTCGGCTGAGGACGAGCAAGATCAATATCGGGCGCCGGTGTTGGCCGCAGAGGTGGCAGCGGATGTGGCCGCGCTTCTCACCCGCGACCCGGCGGCAGATCTCGGCGCGCACCTGAGGTCGCAGTATCCCCCCGAGGAAGCGAGGCGGTTCGTCTTCGTCGCCTTGCCGGGCGGGCGCTTGTTCTCGAGTACGACGGATGAAGTACCAGAGAACATTCGGCTGATGGCACTGTCCGCGTTGGGCGAGCGTCCTCTGCAGTTCAGCGATGCGGTTCGGCCGATCACCATCACCCCTATCGTCGCGGGCCGGCAGTTTGTCGGGGTCGTGCTGGTGTTGGTCCTGCAAACACGTCCCGAGGGGATCCCCCACGAGCTGGGCCGCCTGTTGTCGCTGCCGAGCACGCTGATGCTCATCGTCGCGGCTGTCGTCGTCGCGCTGGTGGTCTTCAACCCCGGACGGCGCCGGCTCGCGGCCTTGGAGCACGCGGCGCATCGACTCGGCGAAGGTGACCTCTCGGCCCGGGCGCCTCACGACGGCGGCGACGAGATCGCGCGCGTTGCCGCGGCGTTCAACCATATGGCCGGGGAGCTGCAGGCGCGCGACGCCGCGCTTCGCACCTCCGATGCGCTGCGCCGGCAGATGATGGCCGACGTCTCACATGAACTGAAGACGCCGCTGACCGCGATGCGAGGCTACATCGAGACGTTGCGCATGCCGGATGTTGCGCTCGACAGTGCGCGCCGCGACCGCTATTTCGAGACCATCGATCGCGAGACCCGCCGCCTCGAGCGCATCGTCAAAGATCTCCTGGACCTCGCCCGTTACGAACATGGCGGCGTCGTCTTGCAGCCGCGGCTGTTCGACATCGAGCGGCTGTTCGACAACGTGGCGAAGCGACACGAAAGGGCCGCGAATACGAAATCGGTTGCGATTGGGATTCACGTCGATCCGCTCGCGGATCAGGTGATGGCCGATCCGGATCGAATTGAGCAGGCGATTGAGAACCTGGTCGCCAATGCGCTGCGGCACACTCCGTCCGGCGGTACGATTACGTTGCGTGCAATGCGAACCGATGGTGCGGCGGCGCTGTCTGTCTCAGACACCGGAAGCGGTATCGCACCGGAGCATCTTCCGCACGTCTTCGAACGCTTCTACAAGGTGGATGCCTCACGTGCGGCCGAAAGCACGGGCAGCGGGCTCGGCTTGTCGATAACGAAGGCGATCGTGGAACGACACGGCGGCACGATCGGCGTGACGAGCCGGCCCGGCCAAACCACGTTTACGATAGAGCTGCCGCAGTCGCAATAACTAAGGTGGAGCGGCGCCCGGTCCCGGAATCCGGCGCGTCGTCAGCCTGCTTCTTCTTCCGGTTTTGGTTGCTTCTGCGCCTTCTTCACCTCGGCGATGCTCCAGGCTTTGCCGGGCACCGTCAGACTTGTCAAACAGTCAGCGCATACCGCTACATGTTGATGGTAGCGGTTATAGACAATTTCCATAGTGCCCTCGCAGATCGGGCAGGGCGGCAACTGGGGCTCGCCCGTATACCTGGACTGGTCCACTGTGCTAGCGAGTGTAACGAGGTGTTAAATCAAACGAAAGC
>DASVFC010000484.1:0-5735 GCA_036380235.1 Vicinamibacterales bacterium | reverse complement strand
TCGTTGGCCGTCGCCTGCACCGCGCCGGTTAAGCGCTCGGCGTCAACCACCATCGAGCGAAATTTGTAGGCCGTAAATACCTCACAGTTGCGGCCGACGCGCTCCTGCGTGAAGAACACCGGGCCACCGTCTTCGACCTTGATGGCAATTGCGATCAATAGCGACACCGGGGAAAAGACCATCAAGCCGGCTCCCGACACGATGATGTCAAAGAGGCGTTTCATCGTCTCGCCACATCTTCGAGAACGTCCGCGTGGGCGGCGACCTGCCGATCGCGGGCGAACAGCTCCGACGCCACCCTCGCTCTAGCGCCCATCGCCGTGCGGAGCGGCGCCTGATCGGCGAAGCGGAGTATCGCGTCGGCGAGCGCGCGCGCATTCCCTGGCTCGACGGCGATGCCGCAACCGTGCCGCTCGATCAATGCCGTCACTTCGCTCACCGCATCCACTGCCGCAATGAACGGGCGTCCGGCTGCGAGTATCGGGTACACCTTGCTCGGAACGATATAGCCCGCCAGGCCCGGCTTGAGGGACACGAGGCAGGCGTCGCTCGACGCGTAAGTCCATCGCAGCTCTGCGCGGGGCTGAAACGGCAGGAACCTGACATTCGCGAGGCCGCGTTCCCGAACCTGTGCCTGGAGCGCCGGTTTGCGGTTGCCATCGCCGATGAACAGGATCACGATGTCTTGCCGATCGCGCAACAGGGCCGCCGCCTCGATCACGACGTCCAGGTTCTGGCCGAGGCCGAGGTTTCCGGCATGCAGCAGCACAAACTTCTCTGTCAGTCCGTGTTTGACGGCAAAGGCATTCTGCTTCGGCGAGGGAATGATCGCAGAGGTGTCCGCCCAGTTATGAATGATCGAGATTTTCTCCGCGGGCGCACCCTTGCCGTGCACGAGCCGCGACGCCATGGTGTCGCCGAGCGCGATGATCCGCACCGCGCGTTGAACGAGGAAGCGGTTCAGCATCTCCAGCACGGCGTTGACGGTGCGGCTGCGGAAGTCCTCGAGCAGCGTCGCCACTTCCGGAAAGACGTCTTGGCAGAGAAACACCATCCCGTGACGCGGGCGTGCCGCCAGTGCCGCGAGTCCAATGATGGGCGGATCCGTCAACGCCACGGTGACGTCCTGCTGCGGCAGCCTGATCGCGATGCCTACCGCCGACAGGAAATACGTCATGTAGTTGGCGGCCCGACCGGCAAACGAGCGTGGCGACAGCGTGGTGCCGCGGGCGCGGATGATGCGGACGCCGTTGCGTGTCTCCGACGCCGGTAGCGGTGCACCCGGATGACGCGCCGGGAAGCCGCAGACCACCGTGACCGCCATGCCGTGCACGCGCACCAGGTCCTCGGCGAGTTCGGTCAGCAGCTGACCCGTTGCGCCGGTGTCGGGCCAGTACGAGCGGTTGAAATAGCACACGCGCAGCGGTGTGCGTTCGCCCACGTCGGTCATGTCTTCCGCAACAGGTGCGGGCCCATCACCAGCACGTCCATGTCCGTGCGCAGGAAGCAGTCGAGCGCCTGCCGCGGATGCTCGACGATGGGTTCGTTTTCGTTGAACGACGTGTTGAGCACCACCGGCACGCCGGTTCGTTTCTGAAAGGCTCGTATCAGCGACCAGTAGCGCGCGTTGCTATCGCGGCTCACCGACTGCAGCCGGCCCGAGCCGTCGACGTGTGTGACCGCGGGGATTACGTCGCGCTTTTCAGGCCGTACCGGGTATACCTGAATCATGAAAGGGTCATGAACCGCGCCAACGAAGTATTCATCGATCGCTTCGGCCAGCACCGATGGTGCAAACGGACGGAACCGCTCCCGAAATTTGATCTTCTGGTTGATGATGTCGCGCATGTCGCGCCGCCGCGGATCGGCGACGATACTGCGGTTGCCGAGGGCGCGCGCGCCCCATTCCATGCGTCCTTGAAACCAGCCGATGACGTGGCCATCCGCGATCGACGCCGCGACTTGCTCACACAGTTCCGTCTCATCATCGATCGTCGTCCACGTGCACCGTTGCTGTTCGACCACGGTGCTCGCCCGTATCACCTCCGCGATTGCAGACGGAGCGTACTCGGTGCCCCAGTAGGAATGCTGCATTGCCGGGGCGATCGCCCGGTCGCCGGATTGATGCCACGCTTCGAGTGCTGCACCGAGGGCGGTGCCGTTGTCACCGGCGGCCGGCTGGATGTAGACGCGCTTGAACGGAGTGTTGTCGCGAATCTTGCCGTTCGCTACCGAGTTCATTGCGCAGCCGCCGGCCAGGCACAAGGCGTCGTCGCCGATCTTGTGGTGAACACCGCGAAGAACGTGAAACGCGCATTCCTCGAAGACGCGCTGGATTGACGCGGCGATGTCTTCATGCCGCTTTGCCACCGGTTCATCGGTGCGGCGCGCTGGACCCAGCCGTTCGATCAAGCGCTCGCTATATACGTCGGGAACCGTTGGTTCGCCGGCGTCCCAGTTCATCGTGATTTCGCCGGTCCAATGCCTGAAGCAGTCGAGGTCGAGCACGAACCTGCCGCCCGGCTTCAGCTCGATCAGCGACCGGATCGCATCGGCGTACGCGGGTTCGCCGTACGGCGCCAGTCCCATCACCTTGAATTCATCGCCGTAATTCTTGAACCCGAGATGTTGCGTGATGGCGAGATAAAGCAGGCCGAGAGAGTGAGGAAAGTAGGTGCGATCGGTCACTTCGACGCGTCCGCCGGAACCGCGCGCCGTCGAGACGCTGACAAAGTCACCAAAACCATCGATGGCACAGCACGCAGCCTGTGGCATGCCGCTGGTGTGGAACGCGCTCGCCAGGTGAGCTGGATGATGCTCGATGTAACGCATGCGCGAGGTGACGTCTTGGAGCGACAGAGAAAACGCGTCGGCGATGACCTGCGGAATGTTGCTGTTCCTGTTGCCGGTGTTGCGGTACTGCCCGAAGAGCGCGCGCCCGGGGCGGTGGGTGAGCGCGAACATCGCCTTCTGAACGAGGTGCACGCGGCGCCCACGCGCGATTGCCCAGACGTCGACGTCGCGCGGCGTGGCCCGGGCCATCTCGAGGCCGCGCTGGACGGCCTGCGATGGAAAGCCGCCGACGTGTTTGACCCGGCTAAATCGCTCTTCTTCGAGTGCCGCAACGAGCGCGCCGTCGCGCAGCACGGCCGCCGCCACATCTCCGTGGTAGGCGTTGAGGCCGACGATCAACATGCGTCAAATCCGTCTTGCCGGCAACGCGGGGTGGCTCACCCCGTCAGGCGTCGAGGAGCTGCCGGAACCGCCTCGTGTATCGCGCCGGTAAAGCATTAAACCCGCCAGCACCCCGGCGAGCACCGCATTGGCCGGCATCGTCAGGGCCACTTCCCAGATGCTTTGCACGGCCAGTCCGGCAAGGCCGCCCGCGGCGCCAACGCGCACCCAGAACATTTCTCCTTTATCGGCGCGAGAGGCGCGGATCCCCAGAAAGCCGAGGGCGCACAGGGACCACGCAACCGGCAGCACCAGCAGCAATCCGCCTTCGGCAGCCAGCTGCAGGTAGTGCGAATGCGCGTTGTTGAAGTGCGCCCATCGCCGCATGGAGCCTACCCACACTCGAGACTCCTGGTAGTGGGTCATCGCCTCTGAATAGGTGCCGGCGCCGGTCCCAGTCGCCCAGAAGTCGCGGACCACCGGCCACGATTCCTGCCAGATCCGCAACCGGCTGAATTGCACGTCCGTGGCCAGGCTCTGCTGCAGGCGCGTCGCCCAGGAGTCGGTGTCGACGAACAGGACGAAGATCAACATCACGGATCCGACGAAGCCAAACACGGTGGGAAGACTGGTACGTTCGATGCGCAGCCGTGGCCGCGCAAGCCACCAACCGGCCAGCGCCGCGGCGCCGAGGCCGGCAATCGCCGACCGAGACAGCACCGACACCAGCGTGCCGGCGATCATGATCGCTGCCAGCGCCGTAAAGACAATCCCGGAGCTTGCCACCTGACCGATCGAGGCGCGGAAATGGCCGCGTGACGGATGCGTCCGCAACCGGGCAATGAAATACCCAATCACCGGACCTGACGCGAGCAGAAGCCAGGCCGCGAAATGATTGCGATTCACGAAGGCGCCGAACGGGTTGGCGCTGCGGGCTTCCGGTTCCATCATGAACAGGAGGGTGCGCGGCGCAGCCGCGCGTTGGATGAGCGCCAACGCAGCGAAGAACGCCGCTATCAACGTGAGCGCTCGGCAGAAGGCACGTGTGTTGCCACCGGCGCCAAACGTCGTGCGCGCACCCCAGAAGCTCAGCACGCCGAGGACGAAGACCGCGAGCGACAGCAGCGTCGATTCCGGATCGATCGACAGCGTTGCCCATGCCGGTTGCATTTCGCCGAGGGGCGAGACGCGCAGCGCGGAGATCAGCGTGGCGCGGTTTGGCGACAGCGCATTGACGATCGCGGATGGAAGCGGCACAGCCTGCAATGCGATCGCCGCGCCAACCGCGATCAAGGCGAAATCGAGCATTCGGGTGCGATTGATATCCGAGAGGGTTCGCGCCGGTGCGAAGACGACCACTGCGGCGGCAAACACGAGCAGCGCCGCCAGGGCCGCCGGGTTTGCTCCGGCCAGCAGCAGGTAGGAAGCGGCGACGAGGAGAATCAGCAGCGCGCGCTGCACGGATTACGCCGCGGGTGACTCCGCGTAGTAGTTCTTGTATTGGTGGCCGTAATAACGGGCGTAATAATACTTGTTTCTGCCGAAGTTGACCTTGTTCAGTACCGCCAGCACCTGGCGCGGATTGCTGCCAAGCAGCGTTTCAACGGCCCGCTCAGCGAGGCGCCACCGCGTCATCTCGGCGCCGATCACGAACGTCATCGCGTGCACGAGCGGCGCCAGGATTACGGCGTCCGTGACCGCCAGCACCGGCGGGGTATCGATGATGATCCAGTCGAACGGCCCGGTTTCGAGACCGGTGAGGAGGGCACGCATGCGATCGGAGGCGAGTAACTCAGACGGGTTAGCAGGCGTGCGACCGGCGGTGATGGTCAGCAGGTTGGGATCGTGTGTGCGCTGGACCACTTCGCGCATGCGAGCCTGACCGGCCAGCAGCTGGGACAGGCCTCGGTCGTTGCTCATGCGAAGCGCCTTGTGCACGCTGGGCCGGCGCATATCGGCATCGATCAACAATACGCGCGCCCCGCCGACGGCAAGAGCCATCGCGATATTGACGGCCGTCGTCGTCTTGCCTTCGAGCGGCTGCGAGCTGGCCACGGCCACCACACGCGCGCCGTTGCCGGGCAACTGCGCAGCCAGTGACGTGCGGATCGACCGGTAAGATTCACCGAAGTCATGCGGCACCGGTCCTGAGATGAGGGGGTGCCGCTCGCCAGGGACGATCGGGACCAGCCCGAGGAACTTCAGCTTCAATCGGCGGGTGACGTCATCAGGCGTCTTGACCGTGTCGTCAAGGTAATCGATGCCGAACGCGACGCCGAGACCAAGCGCCAGGCCGAGGGCGATCGCATACAACCAGTCGCGCCGGTGGTTGGGGGAGAAAGGCTGACCGGGTGCTTCTGCGCGATCGATGACGCGCACGTTATTGGTGCGGCTGTTGGCGACGACGCGCACTTCTTTCTCGCGGGTCAGCAGCTCGTCGTAGATCTTGCGGTTCGACTCGGCTTCGCGAAGCAACATCGCGTAGTCGACGCCTTTACGGCCGAGCGCGGTGGCGGCCTGCTTGGCTTCGTTCAGCTGCGATTGCAGCTCGCGCTCCTGCT
>DASVFC010000483.1:0-6687 GCA_036380235.1 Vicinamibacterales bacterium | reverse complement strand
CTCGTGCGGTGTTCGGGCTGGCGCGCACCGGATCGTCATACAGCAACGGCAGCGGCGACTTTGCGATCGCGTTCTCGACCGCCGCGGATCTGCGGACCCGCTTCGGGTCGTCGGCGGTGCAGGCCAAGACATTGCTGCCCGCCGATGGTGTTTCGCCCCTCTTCCAGGCCGCGCTCGAGGCCACGGAGGAGGCGGTCTATAACTCGCTCCTCAAGGCGACGACCGTCACGAGCCGATCGGGGAAGGCGGAGGCGTTGCCGCTGGAGCGCCTTCGAGAGGTCCTGAAGCGTTATCCACGCTCCGACGGCCGCTGAAGTTGCCGCGGGCAGGCATAAGGGACTTGACCGATCGGGGGTCATATCGATAAGCTTGCCTTTGAGATGAGGGTTCTCTTCGTCCCCACGTTCCTTAGCCTGCCCCTGGGCGTCATTCGCCTTATTGGCCTTGGCCTATCGAACGCACGCGGGATGATGTAGCCCAATCGCAACGAGGATTATCAAAGGGCCATCACCCGCAGGGGTGGTGGCCCTTTTTCGTTTTGAATTTGCAACCGATAAGAGGCACAGACATGGACTCTGGAAGTACTAAGGTGTGGAAGGATGGCCGGCTGCAGGACGCCACGCAGGACGTGGCGCTGGCGTCGTTGTGCCAGGCCGTGGAGAAAGCGGTGCGGCAGCACCAGACCGCCGGGGTGCGAGCGGTGATCCTGATGATGGATCAACCGGCGAAGTCCGAGACGGCCTTCGCCGCGGCCGCGGCGGGCTAGCCGGCCGCGACGCCGGTGCCCGTCTACGTTGACGTGTTCGAGTCAGGCTATAGCCACGATTCCGGCTATGGCCATGGCATCTAGCGCACCGACGCGGCTTCCGGCTCCGCGGCCTGCTGCTTCGGAGCCGTGACTGGTTTCAGGAACTGCATCCGCTGTCGCAACATCGCGCCTACCTGTTCGATCTGATGATCGCGCTGACGCTCGCGTTCCGCCTGGAACCAGCCATCGCGGGTCTCGCGGGCGAGCTTCTCGGCGTATGCGCCTGAGCGAATTTCGGCCAGCATCTGCCGCATCATCGCCTTGGTATCTTCGTTCACGAGGCGTGGTCCGCCGGTGTAATCGCCATGTTCGGCGGTGTCGCTGACCGAGTAGCGCATGAAGCCGAGGCCGCCGCGATACATCAGGTCGACAATCAGCTTCAGCTCGTGCAGGCATTCGAAGTAGGCGATCTCGGGCTGGTATCCCGCTTCGACCAGCGTTTCAAATCCCGCCGTCACCAGCGCGCTGACGCCACCGCACAGCACCGCCTGCTCGCCAAACAGGTCGGTTTCGGTTTCCTCTGAGAACGTCGTCTCGATCACACCCGCGCGCGTGCAGCCGATCGCTTTCGCGTAGGCAAGCGTCTTCTGCCGCGCCTCGCCTGTCGCGTCCTTGTGAATGGCGACCAGGCCGGGAACACCGCCGCCTTCCTTGAAGACTTCGCGAACCCGATGACCGGGCGCCTTCGGCGCCACCATTGATACGTCAACGCCGTCCGGCGGCGTTATCCACCCGAAGCGAATCGCAAAGCCGTGCGCGAACATCAGCATCTTGCCGGCCGACAGTTGCGGTGCAATCTGCTTGGCGAACAGTTCCGGCTGCACCAGGTCGGGCACGACGATCATGATCGTGTCGGCCCATGCCGCCGCGGCCGCAGGCTCCAGCGGCGCGAAGCCGGCCTCCTCGGCCGCCCGCCAGCCGCGGCTGCCCGGCCGCACACCGACGCGCACGTCGACGCCGCTGTCTTTGAGGTTCAGCGCATGCGCATGTCCCTGCGAGCCGTATCCGATCACGGCCACGCGGCGCTTCAAGATCGGCGACAGGTCGACATCGGTATCGTGAATCATCGTAGCCATGGCTTCCCTCATGCTCCTTTGGCGTCGGAGGTCCAATCCTCAACGGCGAGCACGCCCACTTGCCGTTCGAGCAGCGCGACGATGCGCGCCGCAGTCTTGTCGGAGCTGTCGAACATGATCGTGGCCTGCACGGTGGCACGATCGTGCGAGGCGACGGCAGTGAAGGCCTCGGCGCGCACGCGCTGTCGGCGCAGCACCGAGGCGACGCGGTCGAGCGAATCGATCTCGTGTTCGTACTTGACGACGATGGTGCGCGGCCGTGATTCGTCGGTCACAGGTCGGCTCCGGTCTCTGTGAGTGTCACCGGACGTTTGATCATGTCGTGCAGAGCGGCGCCCGGCGACACCATCGGGTAAACCGTGTCTTCCTGCTCGACGCGGAAGTCGATGATCACCGCGCCGGCGGCGGCGCGCGCATGCCGCAACGCGTCGGCCATCTCCGTTCGCCTGGTCACGCGAATGCCCGACAGGCCGTGCGCGTCTGCGAGCTTGACGTAGTCGGGCGACGACATCGGCGTGGCCGAGTAGCGGCGATCGTGGAAGAACTGCTGCCACTGCCGCACCATGCCGAGGTAGCCGTTGTTGATGATTGCGACGTTGACCTTGACGTTCTCCTGCACCATCGTCTGCAACTCGGCCTGCGTCATCTGGAAGCCGCCGTCGCCGACGATGGCCCACACTTCGCGATCGGGCCGGGCGAGCTTGACGCCAATCGCAGCAGGAACACCGAAGCCCATGGTGCCGAGGCCGCCGGAAGTGATGAACGTGCCCGGCTCCTCGCACTTGTAATACTGCGCCGCCCACATCTGGTGCTGGCCGACGTCGGTGACGACAATGGCGCGCGCGGCGGTGGCTTTCCAGATGTCGTGGATGACGTGCGCAGCGCAGAGACGTCCGTTGTCTGGCAGATCGGCGATGTCGCGCACCGGGTTGCCGCCGGCAAGCCGCTCGATGCGGGCAATCCACGCGTCGTGGCGGGCGCCATGAATCTGCGGCAGCCACGCTCGCAGAGTGGCCTTCAGGTCGCCGGCAATCGCAACGTCGGCACGCACGTTCTTGTGCAGCTCCGACGGGTCGATGTCGATGTGAATCTTCTTTGCGTTCGGCGCGTAGAGCGCGAGCTTGCCGGTCACGCGATCGTCGAAGCGCATACCGAAGGCGAGCAGCAGGTCGGCTTCCTGAATCGCCTCGTTGACCCACGACTCGCCATGCATGCCCATCATGCCGAGGTTGAGCGGATGGTGCGCCGGCAAGCCGCCGAGGCCCAGAAGCGTCATCGCCACGGGGACGTGCGCCAGTTCCGCAAATTGCCGCAGTTCCTCGATCGCGCCGCTCTTCAGCACGCCGTGGCCGGCAAGAATCACCGGACGCTTCGCATCTGCCAACAAGCGATTGGCTTCATCGATCAGCGAACCGTGGCCTTGAACCGTCGTCGAACCTGCGTGCTGAACCCTCGCCGAACCTTCGTAGTTTGTGAGTTCCTGCTGCGCATTCTTCGTGATGTCGACCAGCACCGGCCCAGGACGACCCGAGGTCGCAATGCTGAAAGCCTCGCGTAGCGCCGGCGCGATATCGGCGGCCTTAGTAACCAGAAAGTTGTGCTTCGTGATGGTCAGCGTGATGCCAGTGATGTCGGTTTCCTGGAACGCGTCGGATCCCATCAACGATTCGGCAACCTGGCCGGTGATGCAGACGATCGGAATCGAGTCCATCATCGCGTTGGCGATGCCGGTGACGAGGTTCGTCGCGCCGGGACCGGACGTCGCCAGCGCGACGCCGACCTTGCCGCTGGCGCGCGCGTAACCGTCGGCCATGTGCGTGGCGCCTTGTTCGTGGCGCACCAGCACGTGACGAATCGGGTGATCGAGCAGCGCGTCGTAGGCGGGCAGAATGGCGCCGCCGGGGTAACCGAACACGGTGTCGACGCCCTGTTCAACGAGACACGACCAGATGATGTGTGCGCCCGATAGTTTCATAGTCCCCTCGTGTGGCGCCCCGAAAGGAGCGCCCTACGTTGGTGTAGGGCACCTTTCGCAGGTGCCGGTTTGTCAGACGGTAATGACCGGAATTCGCCGCTGCTCGAACGCGGCAATGTCGGGCTCGTGGGTCAGAATGAGATCGATTTCATCCTTGCCGTCGAGCAGGCGCTGCCGCGAGGCAGCATCAATTGCAAATCGCTCGCACAGTCCGCGATCGTCGCGGACCTCGCACCGTTCGAGATCGATCGTGACGGTGTAGCCATCACCGGCTTCAGCGCGATCGAGAATGGCGTCGACCGAAGCTTCGGCGATCGCGACCGGCAGCATGCCGTTGCCGATAGCGTTGGCGCGGAAGATGTCGGCGAATGACGGCGCAATCACGGCGCGAAAACCCGCGTCCTGCAGCGCCCACGCCGCGTGCTCGCGCGACGACCCGCAGCCGAAGTTCGGGCCGGCGACGAGAATCGAAGCGCCCTGATATTGCGGTTGATTCAGCACGAACGACGGCTCGCGCTTCCAGTCGTGAAACAGGAACGGCCCGAACCCGGATCTCTCGATTCGCTTGAGGAACTGCTTCGGGATGATTTGATCGGTATCGACGTGACTGCGGCGTAACGGCGCCACCAGCCCGTGATGCACGGTGAACGGTTGACGCGTCGCGGCTCCCGGTTCCCGGCTCCCGGTTCCCGTCACGATCGGTAGTCCCATTCGCGAACGTCGGTGAAGTGGCCCTGGATGGCGGCCGCGGCCGCCATGGCCGGGCTGACCAGATGTGTGCGGCCGCCGCGGCCCTGGCGCCCTTCGAAGTTGCGGTTGCTGGTTGAGGCGCAGCGTTCGCCCTCGCCGAGGATGTCGTCGTTCATGCCCAGGCACATCGAGCAGCCCGGTTCGCGCCATTCGAATCCCGCGTCGGCGAATACCTTGTGCAAGCCTTCACGCTCCGCTTCGGCTTTGACTTGCTGCGATCCCGGCACCACCAATGCGCGCACCCGCGCGCTGACGCGATGGCCCCGGGCGACGTCCGCGGCGGCGCGAAGATCTTCGATGCGCGCATTCGTGCACGAGCCGATGAACACGCGATCGACCGGCACGCCTTCGAGCGCAGTGCCCGGCTGAAGTCCCATGTAGGCAAGAGCGCGTTCCATCGCGCGCGCATCACCCTCGGAGGACGCGGCCGCGGGATCAGGGACGCGTCCCGTCACCGGTTCGACCATGTCGGGCCGCGTTCCCCAGGTCACCAGCGGCGCGAGCGTCGTGACGTCGATCTCGATCTCGGAATCGAAGGTGGCGTTCGCATCGGAGACCAGCTCACGCCAACGGGTGACGGCGGCGGTCCATTCCGAGCCTTGCGGCGCGTGCGGTCGGCCGTCAAGAAAGGCGAACGTCGTATCGTCCGGCGCAATCAACGCGCTGCGGGCCCCGGCTTCGATGCTCATGTTGCAGATCGTCATGCGCTGTTCCATTGACAGTGCAGCGACGAGCGGCCCGGCGATCTCGAGCGCGTGACCGGATCCGCCCGATACACCCAGGCGGCGCATCAGCGCGAGCGCCACATCCTTCGCGGTGACGCCGGGGCTCAGCGACCCGCTCAACGTGACCCGCATCGCCTTCGGCCTCTGTTGGACAAGGCACTGCGTTGCGAGCACGTGCTCGACTTCGCTGGTGCCGATGCCGAACGCAAGCGCGCCGAAGGCGCCGTGTGTGCTGGTATGGCTGTCGCCGCAGACGATCGTCGTGCCCGGAAGTGTCAGCCCAAGCTCCGGGCCGATCACGTGCACGATGCCCTGGCGGCCACTGTCGAAGTCATACAGCGGCACGCCGAAGGTGGCCGCGTTGGCGCGCAGGGTATCGACCTGTTGCCGTGCCAGCGGATCGGCGATCGGCAGGTGACGCGCCGATGTCGGCACGTTGTGATCGACAGTCGCGAAGGTGAGATCCGGCCGGCGCACCTTCCGTCCGGCCAGGCGCAAACCTTCGAACGCCTGCGGTGACGTGACTTCATGAACGAGGTGCCGATCGATGTACAGCAGGCTCCGCCCGTCTTCGAGCTCGCGGACGACGTGTGCGTCCCAGACTTTGTCGAGCAAAGTCCGGCTCATCGGTGTCGACCCGCCGTCAATTGGTGGCTAGACCGCATGGTAGGAATGCTTTCGATCGCGGATCTCGTGCAGCGCGTCGACGATGGCCTGTCCCATTTCACGTGTCGAGAGCGCGCGCTCGCCGGGCCCCGCGAGATCGCGCGTGCGCGCGCCGGTGGCCAGCGCGTCTTCGATCGCGTGATCGATGTCGTTCGCTTCTTTCTCCATCCCGGCGCTGAAGCGCAACAACATGGCAGCGCTGGCGATCGCGCCGATTGGGTTGGCCCATCCCTTGCCGGCAATGTCTGGCGCCGAACCGTGCACCGGCTCGTAGAGATCGACGCGGCCGCCGAGCGTTGCCGATGGCAGCAGGCCGAGCGACCCGGCCACCGATGCCGCTTGATCGCTGAGAATGTCGCCGAACAGGTTGTCGCACAGCATCACGTCGAAGCTGGTCGGGTTGGTCGCAAGACGCATCGCCGCCGTATCCACGTACACGTGTTCGAGCTCGACGTCGGGATAGTCCTTCCCCAGTTCCGAGACGACGGCGCGCCACAAGCGCGAGGTCTCGAGCACATTGGCCTTGTCGATTGACGCCACTCTCTTGCGGCGCTCCCGCGCGCGGGTGAACGCGACGCGCGCCACACGTTCGATCTCGTGGCGTGAATAGATCAAGGTGTTGAATGCGGTATTGCCTGACGCCTCGAACCCGCGCGGTTCGCCGTAATACAAACCACCGAGCAACTC
>DASVFC010000482.1:0-2879 GCA_036380235.1 Vicinamibacterales bacterium | reverse complement strand
GAATGGTCGGGCTCGGACAGCTACCCCGATCTGCCGCTGATCTCACCCGGCGCGCGAGAGCACCCCGTCGAATCGCCGCACAGTACGCGTGCATCGCGTTCGTGGGCGCCGTTCGCGGTGGTCGGCGTGGCGTTGGCTGCCTTCGTGTCCGGCGGGTTCTTGTACGCGACCTATCCCGCGTGGAGCGATACCAGCGATCAGGCGCGCGCATCGACGCCGCGGGATCAGACTGCACAACGGGAACGAGTTCGCGCGGAAGAATCGAAACCTGCCGCTGCGACGCAGATAGCGGAGACGGCACCCGCGACGCCAGACGCGCCAGCGCCATCAGCAACCACGACTGCGCCGGAACGCCCCCGACCGGCGGCGCCCGAGCGCGCAACTGCGGCATCGGACCCTCCTACGACTGTTGCGACCGCGGATACGGCCGCCCCGGCGCCAGCTGACGATGCCGACTCGCCGTCGTTAACCGGCGAGTGGTTGATGAACACTCGCGTAGTCGCCAGCAATCTGCAGCGCTATGAGGGGTTGCGCCTCGACTATCAGCTGCGTCTGCGGCAGGTGGGGAACAACATCACGGGCACCGGATACAAGCTGCGCGAAAACGATCGCGTCGTCGTGACGAAAACGCCGATTACGCTGCAGGGTGACGTGGACGGCGACCGCGTCGTGCTCATGTTCCGAGAGGGTGGAACGCGCCGCGCCAGCGCGGGCAAGCTCGTGCTCCATCGCGAATCGAATGACGTACTGCGTGGGCGATTCTCCAGCGACGCCGCGCAATCCAGCGGCATCGTTGCTGCGCACCGCTGAGCACACGCCCGCCGCCGCGTGAAAGGCTGGTGCTCTCGCCCGTTTTCCTCTATTCTCGCGCGCCTATGCAGGTCGCGGCGGCGACAGCCTCCAGCGCTCGCGGACGATCCCTCGCACGCCTTGCGCGTGTCGTCGTGCCGTTTCTGGTCGGCGGCGCGATTGCGCTCGTCCCTGTTCCGGAAGGTCTTGCACCCACGGCGTGGTACTACTTTGCCCTGTTCGTCACGGTCATCACACTCATCATCACCGAGCCGATCCCGGCAGCGGCGATCGGACTCAGCGGTGTCACCGCCGCCGCGGCACTCGGCCTGATACGCGACACGCCGCGGGCATCGGCCGAGTGGGCGCTCAGTGGATTTGACAACACGACCGTCTGGCTGATCTTCGCCGCGTTCATGTTCACGGCCGGCTACGCGCAGACGGGACTCGGCCGGCGCATCGCGCTGCATCTGGTTCGTCTGCTCGGCCATCGCACGCTCGGTCTCGGCTACGCCGTGGCTTTTGCCGACCTTGCGTTCGCGCCATTCACACCCTCGGCCACCGCGCGCAGTGCCGGCACGATTTATCCGGTCATCAGCCATATCCCGCCGCTGTACGGCTCACGTCCGAACGATGGCACGGCCAGGCTGATGGGCGCCTATCTGCTGTACACCGCGCTCGCAGTCAGTTTCGTGACCAGCAGCATGTTCATCACTGCCCTGGCACCGAATGCGCTGGCCATCACGCTCATCGAACAGAACGCCGGCGTACGGATTTCCTGGCTGCAGTGGTTCGTGGGCTTCGCGCCGATCGGCTTCGTTCTGCTGCTGCTGACGCCGGGTGTCCTGTACGTGATCTATCCACCCGCGATTCGCTCCGCCCCGGAGGTGCCGCGCTGGGCCGCCGGCGAACTGCGCGCGATGGGGCCGACGTCCCGCCGCGAATTGATTCTGTTCGTGCTGGTTGGATCAGCGCTGGCGTTGTGGATCGGAGCCACCGACTACATCGATCCGGCACTCACCGCTGTGCTCACCGTCCTGCTGATGGTCATGTCCGGCGTCGTGTCCTGGGACGATGTGATCGGTCAGAAGCAGGCGTGGAACGTGCTGATCTGGTTTGGCACACTGGTCACGTTGGCTGGTGGACTCGCGGAGACCGGATTTGTCGGCTGGCTGGCTAAGGCGACGGCGCCGACTTTCACCGGTATGACCCTCGCCGTTGCCGTCGTCGCCATTGTTGGCACGTTTTACGTGCTCCACTACTTCTTCGCCAGCATCACCGCGCACACGGCCACGTTGCTTCCGGTGTTTCTCGGCATCGCGATCACGATCACCGCCATCTCGCCGACGCGCTGGTCGCTTCTGCTCGGCTACTCGCTGGGACTGACAGGTGTCCTGACGTTCTACGCGTCGGGTCAGAGCGTCATCTACTACGCCAGCGGATATATCAGCCGCCGGGACTTCTGGGTACTCGGCCTGGTGATGGGCGTGATGTTCATCGGCGTGTATCTGCTGCTGATCACGCCCTGGCTCGAGTTCCTCGGCTACTGATCGCTACTTCGCCTTGCCCGAGTACTCCGCGTCGGTCACCGGCTTCTGCCATTCGAGTTTGCCCGCGTAGACGCTGAACTGCACCGCCGCCTGATCGGGCGCGGCGCCATGCCAGTGCGGGAGGTTTGCCTTCGTCAGGACCGGCTGGCCCATCGGCAGCTCTTTCACCGTGTCGCCCTGTTCCTGCCAGCGGCCGCGTCCTTCTTCGATCAAGAGGATCTGCGGCGCTGTATGGACGTGCCAGTTCGTGCGCGCGCCCGCCTCGAAGCGGATACGCGACATGTTCGTGCCTTCGGTGGGCTGCACCGCGATCGTTCCGGTGAAGTTGGCGCCGAAGTTTCCGCGGCCGCCAGCCGCGGCGCCGGCACCCTGGCCGCGCTGCCCATCCTGCTGCGCGGCTCCGGCGACGACAGCCATCGACACCAGCGCGAAGGCGAGCATCAGCCTGCTGCGGACCGACCATGAACGTGTTGCCACGACGACCTCCTTTACGCGGTTAGTCTATGGCTGAACGCCCGTCTGCGCCGTGCGATTAACACC
>DASVFC010000481.1:0-3783 GCA_036380235.1 Vicinamibacterales bacterium | reverse complement strand
CTTCACTTCGCCGTCGGGCCGCCGTTCGCCCTTCGGACGTGCCGCGTTGCGCGCCGTGATTTGCAGCATGCCGCCGCCGGGCATCGCGTCGCGAGCGTTGATGGCGAGGTTGAGGACCGACTGCTCCACCTGCACCGGATCGGCAAGGATCTGCCAGAGATCCGGCTCGGCGTACGTGCTGACGGTGATGTTCTCGCCGATCACGCGGCGAATCAGCACCACCAGGTTGTCCAGCATTGCCGCGAAATCGACCTGGTTGGTCTGCAGCACCTGCCGGCGGCTGAACGCGAGCAACTTTTGCGTCAGCGTGGCGGCGCTTTCCGCCGCGCGCCGAACCTGCAACGCGTGTTGCTGCAGCGGCGACTCTGGCGGCGCGTCCTCATAGATCATCGTGGCGTAGCCGAGGATCGCCGTCAGCATGTTGTTGAAGTCGTGGGCGACGCCACCGGCGAGCTTGCCGATGGCCTCCATCTTCTGCGATTCCGAGAGCTGACGCTCGAGCCGGAGCTGATCCTCCTGCACCCGGCGCTCGCGGCGCGCCACCAGGAAGCCGGCGAGCGGCACAGCGATCAGCAGCGCCGCGGTTAACGCGAGCTGGTTGGCCGATGACCGTTGAATCTGGCCCGCCACCAGGTCGTAGCTTGTGGACGAGGCGATCAGCCATGTTTCGTCGGCCGCCGCGAGCTTGCTCCAGGCGTGCAGCCGCCGGCCGTCGGCGTCCTCGAGAATCGATGTGCCCTGCGGTTCGAGGTGATTGTGGGAGTCGGCCGTCGCCGGCGCCACCCCCGACCGGCCAGGGCCCATCCGCACGCCATAGTTCGGCGTCGCCAGGCCCACCACGAGTTGATCTTCTGACAGTTCGTCGAGAGTCGGACCAAGGTAGACCTCGACGAAGCGATTGAGATCGATCACCAACGCCAGCACGCCGTTGAAATCGTTTTCCGGTTTCGGCGTTTCCGCGCTTGGCGCGGTGCGCCAGACCGGGATGACGAGGGCGCGCCTCGACGGCACGCTGTTCGCCCACCCGTGCAGCAGACGGATCTGGTTGATGTTGGCGCGGTTCGACGCCCACTGCCACAGGCTCTTGTCGACATAACCGGACTCGCCGCTGGCGAGCTGCTTGCCGTCTGGTGTCCAGTAATACAAGCGGCCCGCTGCGTCCGCTCGCACGATCAGGTTGATCAGGCTGCTTGGCTGGACGCCAAACGCCGCGTAAACGCGCTGGCTGAATACCGGATCGATGTTCTGGACGCTTGGCAGGCTGTTGAACTGTCGCAGCTGCGCCGACATCGATTGAATCTCGGCCTGCACGCCAACGGCGGCCGTTCTCACCATCGCGAGCTGCTGGTTCGAGTGGCGCGCGATCGTGTCTTCGACGGCTGATTGATAAATGACGACGCTGAGCGTGGCCACGATCGCCAGCGCAATCAGCGTCGAGAGCCAGATGAAGCGGGTGACCGCGGACGGGGGCGACGCCGCCATTGCGGCCGCAAATATACCAGCGCCCGGGGTGGGCGGTTAGGGCGTTCTTACGGTCACCGTCACGCCGAGGCGATCCGGCGCGCGGCCGCTGAAGGCCGCCGGCCCGCTGACCGGCCAGCTGCCACTCACCCATGGAAACGGGTTTGACACGTCCATCCAGAAGAAATTGACGTTCACCAGCCGGTTGACGTCGACGAAACCACGCACGATCAAGGCGCGGTCCTTCTTGCCCATCTCGACCCCGTAGAGCTGGTTGAGCGTGAGGTACTGAATCAGGCTGTCGTCGCGCAGCAGCTCTTCGCGGGTCACGCTGCCGCCGACGCGGACCCGCGCCGACACCGGGACGTTGATCTGCCCGCCCATGAAGTAGCCCGTCTTGTCGATCGGTTCGAGTGCCGGGATGCCAACCAGCTCGCCCGACGTGAGGGTCGGGCCCCATCGATAGTGCGCATATTCGCCAAACACCGACACCCAGGACGCCGGGGTGATGTTGACGCTCGCCACCAGCGCATCGTCGTTGCGCTTCGACGCCCAGTAGCTCGGCAGGCGCTCGACCTTCGAGCCGGTGTAACCCTTCTTGTAGGCGGCGCGGAGCTCGAACGCGTTCACCGGCGCGATGCGGGCCGACGCGACGAACGTGACGGCGCTGTTGGTATCGAGCGAGGTGTTCACGAAATAGAACCAGTCGTAGTCCTTTTCGCGATTGCCTTCTCCCAGCACCGCCATCGCCGCAACGTCGAACAGCGGCCGATCGTTGTCGCGTCGTTTCGACACCGCCAGCATGGCGCCGAAATTCGCTTCGGCGTTGAGGCGCGTGATGCGGGCCATGTCCTTGGCGCTGGTGGCCCCGACCTCACGCGGCGCCAGCCCGATCGGCAAGATGAACCGACCGCCGCGGATCGACACCACATTCGACACCGACACGTCGAGGTAACCTTCGCGCAGGATGCCCTGCTGCGTGATGTAGTCGAGCGAGAAGGTGTTGTAGGTATCGACGCGTTTCAGACCGTCTTCTTCATCGCACTTGACGATGGGTCCCGCGCCGGCGAACAGATTGGGGTCGTTGGGGAAGAAGAAATTCGGTTCGCCGCACGCCGGCCGCGACTGCGTCTCGCTAACCGGATTGACCGAGACGTAGTAGCGGACGCGATCCGACACGCGGCCACTGACGGTCAGGATGGCCCAGCCGACGCGGCCCTGCTTCTCGAAGCCGAGCGCCGCCTGCGCGCCATCGTGCGACCACCCGACCATCAGCTCGCCGCCGAAGCGGAGACGGTCGCTCTGATCGAAGGTGAACCCGAACAGGTTTACCGCGCTGTCGTCTGGCGGCGGGTCTGTCTGAGGTTGCTGCGCGAAAACCGGCGAAGCACTGAACAGGATGAGAACAATCGCGAGGCGAAACAAATCGGGACCCATTCTACCCGGACTTGACGGCACGAGGGTGCGATTTGCGATAGACGTCGATCAGCTGCGCGGCGTTGACGTGGGTGTAGCGCTGCGTGGTGCTCAGCGCCGCGTGCCCGAGCAGTTCCTGGATGGCGCGCAAGTCGGCACCGCGCTGCAGCAGATGGGTGGCGAAGGAATGGCGCAGCGCGTGCGGACTGATGCCCAGACGCGTGCTGCATTGCGCGACGTACTTGCGCAGCAATCGATCGACGCTGCGATCGGTCAGACGGGTGCCACGGTAATTGATGAACAGCGGATCACCTTCCGCTTTCGATCGCCGCGTCGCCCGGATCGCGGCGCGATCTTTCATCCAGGATCGAATCGCGTCGTGCGCGCTTTGATTGAACGGCAGCAGGCGCTCCTTCCTGCCCTTGCCCATGACCCGCACCATCCGGCTATTCAGGTTCACATCTTCGAGATCGATCGCCACCAGCTCGCTCAGGCGGAGGCCCGAGGCGTAGAACAGCTCGAGGATCGCGCGATCGCGGCGCCCTAACGGCTCGCCGCTGTTGGGGGTTTCAATCAGGCGCGTGATCTCGGGCTCACTGAGAAAGACCGGAATGGTGTGATCGCGCTTCGGCGCCACCGCCATCGCGGTCGGATCGTGCGCGATCAATTCCTCGCGGCGCAGGTAGCGCACGAAGGTTTTGAGGGCAGACAGCCGGCGCGCCACCGAGGCGCGGGCCTTCCCAGCGGTGTTCAATTCGCCGAGGTGCTTGCGCACCGACTCCATGCCGAGATCGGCCGGCTGCAGTTGTGAAAGTTTTTTACCGGTCTCGCTCGCCACAAAAGCGAGGTATTGCGTCACGTCGTTGTCGTAGGCGCGAACGGTGTGCGGCGACAGATGGCGATTGA
>DASVFC010000480.1:0-8560 GCA_036380235.1 Vicinamibacterales bacterium | reverse complement strand
ACGATGGCGTCCAGGTGAGCGCGGCCGCGAACACGATGAAGGTCGCGAGCAGCGCGAAAATGAAGGCGTCAGGAATCCACTTCTCGGTCCAGTTGGTCAGGCGGATCGCGGCCCGGGCAACGATCCCGGGTTCGTCCGCCGTGGCCCTGGCGGAGGCGGACTGCTCATGCATGTGAGCGAATTCTACATGCGGCGACAAACCTTTTCGGTCTGTCGATTAATCGTGAATCGGGAGTGTCGCCGTCGAACGTGCCAGCTTCCGCTCCAGCCGATCGAGGCGATGGCGGACGCGATCTTGGTTGGCATCGATATCCGTCAGCAGATCCAGCGCGTGCTGGCGCGCAACCTGCAAATTCTTCGAGCGGTGTTCGTAATGGATGGCCAGCGCTTCCATCGCCTCACGGCGCAACGCGGCGGCGCAGCGCGGCAGCGACGCCAGCTCACGCCAGGCCTCGGCGGCTTCATGGAGACGTCGCGTCCGACGGCGAAGCCACGCCAGCCGCCGCAGCGCCTCGGCATGCACTTCCGGCTCGCCGCCCAGCCGGCGGGCAAAATCAATCGTCTTCATCAACGCGGCTTCGGCGTTTTCATGTGCGCCGGCACGCTCGTAGACGCGGGCGAGGCCATACGCCTCTTGCGCCGTTCGCGCTTCGCCGGGCCCACGCGCGATCAGCGTGATGGCGCGCGCGAGCACCGCGGCGAGCGAAATCAAATCGAGACGATTGTGCTCGAGCACCGCTTCGAGCGGACGGGCATCGCCATCGCGCACGAACCGGAAGAACCGCGATGGGATCTCGTAGCCGGGCACGTCGCCAATGCGATGCAACCCGGCAATCTGCTTCTCGAGGACCGACAGCGAGCAGCTCGAATCATCCGGATCCGGCGTGCCCATGGTCAGCGGCCGCTGGCGCCACAAGCGGCGCGCCGCATGCAGCATGTCGAGATGCGGAACGCTTTCCAGCGGACACGCGACGCGGTGAAACATGAAGCGTGTTTCGATCAGCGGCACATCGAACGTGCGGCCGTTGTAGGTACAGAGCGCGCCATGCGCGTTCGACCAGGATTGCAGTTCGGCCAGCACCGCGCGTTCGTGCTCGAAGCCAGGCATCAGGAACTGCCGGACACGGATGGAATCGCCGCAGATGGCGGCGCAGCCGATGAGGAACGCTTGCGTGCCGGCGCCGCCAAACAGGCCGGTGGTTTCGAGGTCGAAAAACATCAACTCGCGACCGGTTGGCGCCGACGGCCCGCCGGCCGTGGCGGTTCGCGAGAAGGCTGGCCAGGCGTCGGCCATCACCTGCATGGCGTCAGCGCCGTCGTTGAGCACAGACACGATATCGCCGATGCGGGTATGGCCGTGCCGCGCTGCCGGCTTGTACTCGCGCTCGACGACGATCACCGACCCTTCGGAACGTTCAACCACCGCGCCGCCCAGGATGAGCGCTGCGCGTGTGAATGCAGCCGGGTCTGAAGACCCGCCGCCACGGACGTCGACGGCAGGATCGGGGGATCGTGCCAGCTCAGGCGCCAGCGCCGGAACCGCGCTCCGGCCTTTGACGATCTCGCGCAGGCGATCGAGCGTGGCCATCTAGAACGGCACTTCTTCTTCACGCACGGCGACCGTGCGATCGCCGGCCAGCAGGTGCTCGAGGATTCGCAGCGCCACGGTCTTCGCCAGCGGTCCGGTTTCGCCGATCGGGCCCACACACATCGGGCAGCCGGTCTCGCAGTCGCAGCTCGCGATCAAGGCACTGGTTTGCGACAGCAGCTCGTGGCGTAATCCCCACAGCGGCGCGCTGAATCCGATGCCACCGGGGTATGCATCGTAGATGAAGATCCTCGGCGTGTCGTCTCCATCCGTCTCGCCGGCATTGACCGACAGGCCGACGTCCCGCGCGTCGCACATCAACAGCAGCTGGGCCACCTGCTTCATCGCGAAAGCGAGCCCGATGACCCCGTCGCGGCGATCGTCGGATGCATATGGCAACGCGTTCACGATCGAGAGCGGAATCTCGAGCCAGTACGACGTCGTGTGGATTTCCTGTTCGGGCAGATCGAGCTCGCCCGAGCCGACATTCTCATTGGTGTGGAACTTGATTTTCTTGAACCCGACGACTCGCGACACCACGTGGACCTCGCCGTGCTGCGCAGCCCTGGCGTCGTCCTCGTCGAAGCGCTCGAGGATGGTCACCTTCGTGTAGGTGATCGCGGTGGTGTAGTAATCACAATCCACCTCGCGCACGTGCGCCTTGCGGCCGATGAAGTCCAGTTCCTCCACCTGGTAGATGCGGCCTTCCACCATGTAGATCGCTTTCGGGTGCAGCGTCGACAACGCGCTGCCGAAGTCGGTTTCGCCGATCACCTTCGGGCCGCTCGTGTGATCGGTAATCACGAAGTTGTCCGAACTGATCGATCGCAGGCTGACGGCGTTCGCTGGATACGATTCACTCGTCCAATGCCACTGCCCCGCGTCGTCCTCGCCGCCCGAACGGTGCACGAGCCCTGATTCCTGCAGCACGCCGAGCACGTCCTGCACGTTCACCTGCCCGTACGATTCCTCCGTCGTGAACGGCAGCTCGAAAGCGGCGCACTTGACGTGGTCGACGAGAATGTGGAGGTTGTCGGGATTCACCAGCGCGTGTTCCGGTGAGGCGTCGAAGAAGAACGATGGATGCCGCGCCACGAACTGGTCAATCGGCGCGCTCGACGCCACCATCACCGCTGCAGACTGCCCAGTGCGGCGGCCGGCACGGCCGGCGCGCTGCCACGTCGAGGCAATGGTGCCCGGATAGCCGGCCATCACGCAGACGTCGAGAGCGCCGATGTCGATGCCGAGCTCCAGGGCGTTGGTCGAAATCACGCCGCGAACCTGCCCGGCACGCAGCCCCTTTTCAATCTCGCGGCGGCGTAACGGCAAATAACCGCCACGGTAGCCGCGTATGCGCTCGGGCATGCCCGGCACATCCTCGAAATCCTCCTTCAAGTACGTCGTCAGGATCTCGGTGGTGGTGCGGCTTTGTGCGAACACAATCACCTGCAGGTTGCGGCGCAGGAACTCCCCGGCCACGCGGCGTGCTTCAGCGATGTACGAACGCCGGATGCCAAGCTCGCGATTCACCACTGGCGGATTGACGAAGACGAAGAACTTTTCACCCCTTGGCGCCCCGCTCTTCGCGACGAGCGAGAACGGCTTTTCGACCAGGCGCTGCGCGAGTTCCGCCGGATTGGCAATCGTTGCCGATGAGCAGATGAACTGCGGATTCGATCCGTAATGCCGGCAAATGCGCTGCAAACGCCGCAAGACGTTGGTGAGGTGGCTGCCGAACACGCCGCGATAGGCGTGCAACTCGTCGATGACCACGAACTGCAGGTTCTCGAACAGCTTCGCCCAGCGAGGATGATGCGGCAGGATGCCGGAGTGCACCATGTCGGGATTGCTGAGCACGATGTGCGCGCGCGTACGGATAGTGCGCCGGGCGTCCTGCGGCGTGTCCCCGTCGTAGGTGTGAACCCCAATTTCATCGCCGCCGATCTCGCCAATCGCACCCGCAAGCTCGTGCAGCTCCGCCATCTGATCCTGCGCAAGCGCCTTGGTTGGAAACAGGTAGAGCGCCCGGGTTGCGGGATTTTTCAGAATGCGATCGAGAACCGGCAGGTTGTAGCAGAGCGTCTTGCCCGATGCTGTTGGCGTGGTGACGACCACCTGTCGACCGTTGATGACGTGCTCGAACGTCTCCGCCTGGTGTGTGTAGAGCTGATGCACACCCCGTTTTTCGAAGGCGGCCTTGAGCCGCGGATCGATCGCCTCCGGGAAGGGCGCATACGCCGCCGCAATCGCCGGCAGGCGCCGGACCGCCGTGACGACTTCATCAGGGGTGTCGGGCCGGTCGAGGGCCGAACCCGACGCCAGGACGGTTAATGCGCTTTGAAGGGCAACTTGCTTGTGTTCCAGCGTCCGACGGGCGGGCAGCGTCGCCTCTTGACCCGGCTCGAGGCGACCCTGAGCTTGTCGGGTCGTTGTCGGATCTGACGCCATAGGTAATGACGTGCAATCCTACACGATCACAATACGAAAGGGCGAATAAAAGTCGTAGGCGCCGCACTCGCGATTGGCGATTGAGCGCCGCCTGATAGTATCAGCCGCGCATGCCCAAACTCGTCCGTTCACTCGGATTGTGGAGCTCAATCGGTCTGGTGATCGGGATCACGATCGGCGGTGGCATCTTCCGCACGCCGGCAGGGATTGCCGACCGCGTTCCCGATCCGATGTGGATGATGGGCGTGTGGGTGCTTGGCGGCTTGATCGTCCTGTGTGGCGCATTGTCGTTCGCGGAGCTGTCGGCGTCGATGCCCGAGACGGGCGGCATGTACGTCTATCTACGCGAAGGCTGGGGTCGTCCGTTCGGATTCTTGTACGGCTGGGCGCAACTAGTGTTGATTCGCGCGGCCGCGCTCGGCGGCATTTCTTCGGTATTTGGCGAATATTTCCTGCGCGTCGTCGGCGTCGATCCGACGATGAACCCGCGGTGGGCGGACTATCTCGCCGCCGGGGCGATTCTCTTTGCGGGCGCCACCAATATCGTCGGCGTCAGGCTGGGGGCGCTGTTCGCCGGTCTGTCGACAATCGCGAAATTTGGCGCCCTGGCCATCCTCGTCCTTGCCGCGTTCGTGATGGGTGGCAGCGTCGGCGCCTCAACAACACACCTGGCGTCGAACGGCGCCGCCATCGACGCCGGCGTCTTCGGTCTTGCGCTCATCTCGGTGATGTGGGCCTACGACGGCTTCGCCGATCTCACTTTTGCGAGCGGCGAAGTGAAAGACCCGCAGCGCAATCTGCCGCGGGCGATCGTCATCGGCACGCTGCTGATCATCGCGATCTATCTGCTGGCGAATGCCGCATACCTTTACGTCAACCCGATCGGCGTCATGGCCAAGTCGCCGCTGATCGCCGCCGACACCATGGGCGCGCTGTTCGGGCGCATCGGCGTTTCGTTCGTATCGGTGGTGGTGATGATCTCGACCTTCGGATCGCTGATGGGCAGCATGCTGGCGTCGCCGCGCATCTTCTTTGCGATGGCCGACGACAACCTGCTGTTCGAGCCAATTGCGCGCGTCCATCCACGCTGGAAGACGCCGTACATGGCCATCGCGCTCGCCTGCGTCCTCGGCGTCGCGATGGTGATGACGCAGACGTTCGAACAACTCACCGACACGTTCGTGCTCGCAATGTGGCCGTTCTACGCGCTCAGCGTCGCCGCCATCTACACGCTGAGAAAATCGCAGCCGCAGTTGAGCCGCCCCTACAAAGTGGTGGGCTATCCGGTGGTGCCGGCTGTCTTCATCGCGGCCGCAATTTACCTGGTCGTCAACGCGCTGCTGACGCAGCCGCTGTGGACCTCGATCACCTTCGGCGTGGTATTGCTCGGCTTGCCGGTGTATTACCTGTGGTTCGCCAACCGGCGTCCCGAACCGTCGTCGTGAACCAACGTTTCTTAACCGTCTTGCGAACCTTCGTCAGAACATTCGCGACTGACACCCGTCGACGACCACGGTTGTGCCGCTGATCCAGCTCGCTTTCGGTGAGGCAAGAAACGCGATCGCGGCGCCGACCTCTTCAGGTTTTCCAAATCGCCCGAAGGGCAGTTCCTGCGCGACGAATTCGGCTATGCCTTCGGGATCCGCCTGTTGCCGCTTCCACCACGACCCGCCCTCGAAGAGGATCGAGCCTGGCGCTACCGAAACGACACGAATCTGATCCTTCGCCAGCTGCTGCGCCAGCGACTTCGCGAGGCTGATCTCTGCCGCCTTGACCGCGTTGTAGGTCATGCGGCCGCCAGCTTCGCGGCCGAAGATTGACGATACGATGACGATCGCGCCGCCGCCCTGGGTGCGCAGGTGCGGCACCGCAGCGCGAGACATCCGGATGGCGGGAAACAACGTTTGATCGATGGCTTCCTGCCACTCCGCATCGCTGGTCGCCTCGAGGCCAGCACCGCGGCCAAGGCCCACGTTGTTGACGAGAACATCGAGGCGGCCGAAGGAGGCGATCGCGAAATCCACCACGTTTCGCACGCCCGCTTCGGTGGATACATCGGCGGCGACGGTGAGGGCACGCGTGCCTGCCGACGCCTGTCGCTGAATCTCGTTGGCCGCCTTTTGTAGCTGTTCCTCGCCACGCGCGCAGATCACGACATGCGCAGCTTCGGCGGCCAGCGCCTTTGCCGCAGCCAGCCCGAGACCGCGGCTGCCGCCGGTCACAATGGCAACCTTGCCGGTGAGCCCGAGATCCATCAGCGTCCGGTGAGGTCGTTCAGCGACCAGTCGAATTCGTGGAACGTCATGCGGAAGGTGTTCTTGCGCAGGAAGGCCGACTCGTTCGGCACCAGCAGCGGATCGATCAGGACCAGCACCGCTCGCTCGAGCGGGCTGCGCGTTCCGTAGACCTCCGGAGCGCGATCCGCGAGTTTCGAGAACGCGTCCTCACGCCACGAAAAGATCGGATTGACCGACAAGACCCCGGCACCGATGTCCACGTGCACCAGCTCGCGACGGGTCACGAGTTCGCTCGTGATGGTGGCGAGCTGGGCATCGAGACGCTCGGATGTGTAGGCTTCGCTTTTCAACCGGCCGCCGCCATTGGCACCACGGCCGAGCGCAAGCAGCGCCCGGGGATCGCCGAAGCGCGCAATCACGTCGCGCTCGAGTGCGTCGAGCGTAAGCGTTCTGCCGCCGGCGCGATGGGTCCGGCGCTCGAATGCTCCGGGAATCTGCCGGATGCTCACCGAGGGGTACTCCGGTGCCTTGCCGCGAATTGGATAGTGGTCGATCACCGTCCTCAGCACGAACGCGTTGTAGGCGTTGATCCAGAATGCCAGCTGGCGCTGGGGCGGCCAGCTGTTGACGGTTTCCGCGCTCGTATCAGCCAGCGCCTGCACGTAGCGATCGAAGGAACCGCGCTCGCTCCTCAGCGCCCGGTAGTAGACCAGCCCATCGCGAACATAAATGTCGAGGATTTGATCGAACGGTCGGTGAATCGGATCCACCACGACCGGCACCGGTTCTTGCGCGGCAATGGCGGCCACAGCCAGGGCCGCAATCAGGGAAACAACAGCAGCTTTCATCGTGTTACAGCCCGGTCACAAAGGCGTTGAGTGCGTCGTTGAACGCATCCGGTTGTTCGAGGTTCGACAGATGTCCGGCCCGCGGGATGACGACCAGCTTGGCACCCGCGATTCCGCTCGCGATCGCGCGCGACTCGTCGATGGGAATCAACTCATCTTCGTCCCCGGTGATTACCAGCGCCGGCACCTTGATACTGGCCAGCAGCGGCGTCGAGTCGGGACGATGCATCATGCGATGGATCGCGGCGCGGATCGCAACGGGAGACTGCTGCTTGATCAGGCGCCTGACGAATGCCTCGATCTCCGGGTTCGTCTCGCGCGTCGTCTTGCCAAGCAACTTCGGCATCATCTCGCGCGCAACACCGGATGGCCCTTCGCGATCGACGAGGGCCAGCATGTTGCGGCGGTTGGCGCGAGCCTCGGGTGAGTCCGCGCTGGCGCGCGTGTTGGCGAAGATCAAACCGTCGATGCGATCGGCCGCTTGCTGCAGGAAGGCCATCGCCGCGTACCCACCCATCGACGCGCCGCCGACGACCACTCGCGTTACACCCAGCTCATCCAGAAGAGCAACGAGGTCATCGGCATAGTCGCTCATCGACAGCGCGCTCACCGATTCCATCTCCGTCGACCCGCCAAAACCGCGAAGGTCCGGCGTAATCAGCCGCCACCCGGCAGGAATGTGCCGCATTTGCGGTTCCCACAAGTTGGCGCCGATTGGAAATGCGTGCAGCAGCACGTACGTCCGCAACTCGGTCCTGCGGGGCGCTGAATCGAGATAGGCGATGGTCCGCGTGCCGATGTGACAATACTGGCGGGTCACGGAGGTGACCCGCATTATTGCATTGAACCTAGTCGGCGCGCAGCGCGACGGCGGGATCGATCTGCATCGCCCGCCTTGCCGGAACCAGACATGCGATCAGTGAGACGGTGCCTAGAAGCGCTACGACGAGGAAGTAAGGCGCAAGACTGAGCGCGGATACGCCGAACAACAGTCCAGCCAGCAACCGCGCCGTCACCAGCGACAACAGCGCGCCCAATATCAAGCCGAGGCCCACCTGAACGAGGCCTTCACCGAGAATCGCCGCGAGGACGCGATACGGACTGGCGCCGATCGCCATGCGCACTCCGATCTCGCGGGTGCGCTGGCTGACGGCATGACTCATCACGCCGAAGACGCCGATTGCCGCAAGCATCAATGCCGCGGTCGCAAACACCGACAGCAACCATGCCATCGAGCGCGGCGTCGCAACCGCGTTGTTCACCACCTGCTCCATCGTCTGCACGCGGAACAACGCGAGTTCAGGATCGATGCGCCGTACGACGTCACGGATCGCTGTCGCAGCGCTATCCCGGTTGCCGCGGGCAATGATGCCGAGCTCGCGCCCTGACGGCGCTTGCCGGTAAGCAACGAAGAACGAGGGCGTGGCTTCGGTATCGAT
>DASVFC010000479.1:0-3496 GCA_036380235.1 Vicinamibacterales bacterium | reverse complement strand
GGTCACGCCCTTCAACACCGGCACGCCCGGGTTGTACTCGAACCACACATCGTCGAACCGGATGTCGCCCTGGATGGCGCCGAGACTGGGCTTGCCCTCGTCGGCCTCATCCTCGGTCTGCATGTTGAGAATCTCGCGAATGCGATCCAGGCCGGCGAACGCTTCGGTGATCTGCGTGCCGATGCTGGCGATGGAGATCATCGGCGCCGCCAGCAGACCGATGAAGAAGATATACATCACGAAATCGCCGAGGGTCATGCGGCCGGCGACGATGTCGTTGCCGCCCATCCAGATCATCACCACGCCGACCACGCCGATGATCACGGTACTGCCCGACGTCGTCGCCGAAACGCCGGTCATCGATTGCGCGATGTTGCGGAACAGCCGGTGCGCGCCGTGGGTGAAGACGATTTCTTCACGCTTCTCGGCGGTGTAGCTCTTGACGATGCGGATGCCGCCGAGCGCTTCGGTGAGGCGGCCGGTTACCTCCGCCTGAATCTTGCCGCGCTCGCGGAATAACGGCCGCAGCCGTTTGAAGGCGTAGGCCATGCCGCCGCCGAACAGCGCGAGCACCACGGCGGTCACTACCGTCATCCGCCAGTTCAAATACAACAGCACGCCGAGGCTGATGATCGCGGTGACCACGCCGCCGACGAGCTGCACCAGGCCGGTGCCGACCAGATTGCGGATGCCTTCCGCGTCGCTCATGATGCGCGACAGCAGCACGCCGGTCTGCGTCGAATCGAAGTAGCGGACGGGAAGGCGCATCACCTTCGCCTGGACGCGCTTGCGCATGTCGGTGATCGCGCGCTGCGCCGCGACACCGAGAATCTGGGACAGACCGAAGCTGGTGATCGCCTGGACGATCGTAGCGGCGCCGGCCGCCAGCGCGATCGGCACCAGCAACTCGTGCCGCCCTTTCCCGATCACATCATCGATGACGTACTTCGACAGGGCGGGCAGCACGATGCCGGCGAGGCGGCTGATCATCATCAGCGTCAAGCCGATGGTGAGACGCCGGCGATGGACCCACAGCAGCTCGCGGAACTCACGCCAGGCCGCCTTGCTGTCGATCTTCTTCTTCTCCGGCTGATCGGCGCGCGCGGCGGCGCCCATTCCGGCCGACCTGCTGCCTGAACGTTCTGCCCGCTCCATGCGGGGCGCACCTGATCGAAGTAGGGCCATTTAATTCAACGAATTCGGCGCGGCCAGCGTGAACGGCGCAATGCGCGCTTCGAACATGTCTCCAGACGGCCGCACCATGGTGTATTCGCCGTGCATGGTGCCAACCGCGGTTTTGAGGTTACAGAAACTGTTGTAGTCGTAATAGGCGCCCGGCGGCAATACCGGCTGTTGCCCCACCACGCCTTCGCCGCGCACCTCTTCTTCCTCGCCGTTGGCGTTGGTGATGATCCAGTGCCGGTTAATCAGCTGCGCGGTTTCGTCGCCGACATTCGAGATGCGGATGAAATATGCGAACCAATATTCATTGTCGCGCGGTGAGCTTCTTTCAGGCAGGTAGCGAGTCGTCACCTGTACGCGAATACCGTTAGTCGTCGTATCGGACACACACTGATTATATGGTCGTGACGTCTGAGGGCTCGCGATTCAATCGAGGTGCCCTCGCTCCGAATCACCCATCTCGACCTTCAGGCTTGGAAAGTACTCCTTCCAGCGCGCGGTCACGGTCGCCGCGGTCCTCGAATCGCACGACACTTCCTTCGGGTACCACGGCTTCATGCGCGCGTCGATCACGATCGGCGGCTCGTAGGCGATGTGATGCCGCACCACACGCTGCGAGGCGGAGTGGATGTCGGCCGCCGGCTCGAAGCGAGTGAAGGTGGTCCACAGGAAATTCATTTCGCTTCGCACTGCCCGCTCGGGCTCGTCGCTGACGACCACCAGCGGCCAGCCTGCGAATGCCGGATGCGCGGCAATCCTCGACGCCGCTTCTGGATCCTCAGCAAATCGCCGCGCGCCGACCACGAGGCAGCCGCCGCAGAACACGCGCACGGCGGTCACGTCCGTCGGTGGTGGCGTGGCGGGCGCGAACGTTCGCGGCAGGTCGCGCACGGGATCGCCGAGGCCGAGCCACACGCCTTTCGAACCTTCATTCACGACCGGGCCGGTGTAATCGAGCGTGTCCATCGACAGGTTAGAGAACACGTAAAGATCGGTCTGCGGATTGGTCCTGGCCAGCACGTGCTCGAGCGTGGCACGAAAATCCTTCAGGTTCACCGCCCGATCGGTCAGGAGGATGAATTTTGTCAGCGACAACTGCCCTTCGCCGAGAATGCGGAACGCGCTCGCCATCGCTTCGCGCTTGTAGCGCTGCTTGACAACGGCCCCGGCCAGGGAGTGATAGCCGGTTTCGCCATACGACCACAACTGCTCCACGGCAGGCATCACCAGAGGGAACAACGGCGACAGGAGTTCCTGGAGCAGGTCGCCGATGAAAAAATCCTCCTGGCGCGGCTTGCCGACCACCGTGCCCGGATAGATCGCGTCTTTGCGATGCGCGATCTGGTGGACGTTGAAGACCGGATAATCGTGCTGAAGCGAGTAATACCCGTAGTGATCGCCAAACGGTCCTTCGGGTTTGCGCAGCCGCGGCGGCACCTCACCCATCAGCGCGAATTCAGCGCTGGCAATCAGCGGGTGCGGATGACCATTCGGCGCCGCTACTTGCGGCAGGCGATCGCCGGCAATGAGCGACGCGAGCATCAGCTCGGGAACGTTCTCCGGCAGCGGCGCGATCGCGGCGAGAATCAAGGCCGGCGGACCGCCCAGAAACACCGTCAATGGCAGCGCTTGGTCTTTCGCTTCCGCACGCCCGTAGTGAAAGCCGCCGCCCTTGCCGATCTGCCAGTGCATGCCCGTGGACGTGCGGTCGTGCACATGCATGCGGTACATGCCGAGGTTGTGCCCTGGTTTCTCGGGGTGCTGCGTGTAGACGAGCGGAAACGTGACGAACGGTCCCCCGTCGTCGGGCCAGCTTGTGATCACCGGCAACCGATCGAGACGAACGTCGGTCGAGACCACTTCCCTGACGGGTCCGGCAGCCTGGCGCCGCATCCCGACCTTCAGCAGATCGAAACCAATGTCGCGTGCGCCCCACAGTTTTGCCGGCGTCGGTGGCAACAGCGTTTCTGCCAGGTGCACCAGTCGCTTGATGAACGCGAGCGGACGGGGACCAAACGCGAGCTCGGCGCGGCGCGCTGTGCCGAACAGGTTCGTGACCAGCGGAAAGTCCGCGCCTTTCACGTTGGTGAACAGCAAAGCGGGGCCGCCCGCGGCGATCACACGGCGATGTATTTCCGCCGCCTCAAGGGCCGGATCCACGCGCGCGGTGATCTCGACGAGATCGCGATCGCGGCGAAGTTGATCGAGGAAGAGTCGAAGGTCTGTGAACATCGGCAGTCAGGGTCGCCACAAGCCCGCGTTGTGAACCGGCTGGCCGCTGATCAGCGTCAGCACGCTGTGCAGCGCCGGCAAT
>DASVFC010000478.1:0-4112 GCA_036380235.1 Vicinamibacterales bacterium | reverse complement strand
GAAACATCTCATCGACCAGCCCCTTGCATTCGCGGACCACTGCCGACACGCCCGGGCTCAGGCGTTCAATGCGGCCAAGCTCCATACGCAATCCGGTGAGCACCTGCGCGACATGATCGTGCAATTCCCGCGAGAGGTGCTTGCGTTCCTCTTCCTGCGCGTTGACCAGCTGCTGAGATAACTCGCGCATCTTGTGCTCGGCGTGATCGGAGCGCTTCTCGAGCACGCGCAGCCGCCACACCACGACGAGCGAGACGCCAAGTCCCAGTAGCACCGTTTGCCACAGCATGCGGCGTAGTTCGTCGCGTACGGCGCGCTGCCGTCGCGCCACTTCCTGCTGCTGCGCGGCGAGGTTGGCGTTGTTGAGCTCCTCGATTTCGCGCGCGATCGTCAGGGCCGCTTCGCGGCGCGGCACTACCTCTTTCCTCAGGAACGCGGCGCTGCGCAGGATCTTTTCCGTGATCGTCCAGTCAAACAGCGGCTCGAAGGTCTGCCAATAGTCTTCGAGCTTGGCCTCCAGGCTGGCAATTTGATCGTCGTGCTCGATCAGCGTCTTCAATTCATCGAGCGTGGCCATGTTGGTGCGGCGAAACTCGGCGATCTGTTCGCGGTACTCCGGCGCGCGCTCGCGCGCGACATCGAGCAGGTAATCGCGCACGAAGATGCCCGAGAGGTTCACGTCCGACCTCAGCCGTCGCAGGTTTTCTTCGACGCGGCGGTGATGATTGTTGAGCTGGTCGAGCTGCGCGTAAATGTCCTCGGCGGTGCGGGCGGTGGCCAGCATCGACACGGCGCTCAGGATCACGAGGCTGCCGAGACCCAGCGCCGCGACCAGCCACGTTCGGAGACGCACCGCCATCGTCATCAACCAGCCTACGACATCCGGCGACGGCTGAGCATCCTGTCAATACCCGAGATTGGACCTCTCCCCCAAGAAGACGATGGCTTCTCCCCTATCGACCCGATGGTGTCGATCGCATCCGGGCGGAATACTCGGAGAGCAGATGGCGATTCGAGTAGCGGAGGTCGAGATGTCGAACAATCCTGGAGAACGCGTGATCGTGTTGTCGAATCGCGCGCCGTCTTCCGGTTCGTCCAGCGGGCTCGTCACCGCGCTCGAACCCTTGCTGGAAGCGTTTTCAGGAACATGGGTGGCGCAGGGCGCCGGGTCTGCCGCTGTCGGCGGCAACGCGGCGCCTGATGTGCCGCCCGCCAATCGCACCTACCGCGTGCGGCATGTGCCGCTGCCCGACGACGAGTACCAGGGCTACTACTTCGGGTTTGCCAACGAGGGACTTTGGCCGCTTTGCCACGCGGTCGAGGTCACGCCGGTGTTTCGCCGCCGCGACTACGAGATGTACCGGGCGGCGAACACCCGCTTTGCACTGGCGGTGAGCGCTGAAGCGGCCGGCGGTTCACCGGTGGTCCTGGTGCAGGATTATCACTTCGCGCTGGCGCCGCGCATGTTACGTCGACGATCGCCGCAAAGCAGCATCGTTGCGTTCTGGCACATTCCATGGCCGCACGCGCGCAAGTTTCGCAACTGCCCGTGGGCCGCAGAGTTGCTCGATGGATTGCTCGGCAGCGACATCGTTGGACTCCAGACCGACGATGACTGCCGCAACTTTCTCGGCTGCGTCGAGGCGTTGTTGCCTGCGGCGGTCGACGTCTGCGAGGGCATCGTGCGCTATCGCGGGCGTGTAACCACGGTGCGCGCTTATCCGGTCGGTGTTGATTGCCAGCATGACGCCCTTCGTCTCGCGCCCTCGGCGGCAGCTTCGCGCGCGCAGGTGCGCCACCACCTCGGCCTGCCAACTGACGTGCGGCTCGGCATCGGCGTCGATCGCATGGACTATACGAAAGGCCTCAACGAGAAATTCCTGGCAATCGAACGGCTGCTCGAATTGCGGCCCGGGCTCGCCGGAAAATTTGCGTTCGTGCAGATCGCCGAGCCGAGCCGCGACGGAATCGCCGCGTATCGCGATGCCCGCCGCCAGGTCAGAGAGACGCGCGACCGGATCAACGCGCGATTTGGCGGGACTGGCTGTGTGCCGATTTGGCTGCTCGAAGCACATCACGAGCCGGTCGATGTCTACCGGTATTACCGCGCAGCGGACTTCTGCTACGTCAACAGCCTGCAGGACGGCATGAACCTGGTGGCCAAGGAGTTCGTGTCGGCGCGCAGCGATCACGGGGGCGTGCTGGTGTTGAGCGAATTTGCTGGCGCCGCGAGGCAACTGCGCTCGGCGCTGCAGGTCAATCCTCGGCAAATCGATCGCTCGGCCGCCACGCTTGCCCAGGCCCTTGATATGCCGGCGATCGAGCAGGCGTTACGGATGCGGCTGATGCGCGATAACGTCAGCGCGTTCGACGCGTCGTGGTGGGCGAACCAGATGGTCAGCGATGCCATCGGTCAATCGGCAATGCATTCACACTACGCCGGCGCCGAAGCGTCCGTGGTGTCTGCCGTGGCCTGACGCGGGTGCCCGGCCGGCTACTCGCCGAGTCGACGATCACCGCGCTCGGCGCGGGAACGATGAATGTTCCGTTGGGCGTGCGGAGTTCATCACAATCCGCGGACGCAAGATTAGGTCACGCGTTTCGCGATCGCCAATCCGGCAGCGACCGCGATCGCATCCTCCACCAGGCCGGCGGAAACGCCGGGACCGACGCGTGCGGCCACGGCGCGGCGCAGGTGGAAGAACAACCACGTGCCGCACAAACCGCCGATGGCGCCGGCAATTGCCATCGAGGCGCGGCGATCCGGTGTGGCATGTGACGCGGCGGTGAACGCTCCGGTCATCATGCGCCCCGCAAGCGGCAAGGCATTCGTTCGCGCCGGCATGCGCGGATGCTTGTCTGCGACCATCTCTCCCGCCGCGAGTAATGTCATTGCCTTCGTCATTGACGGTGGCACGTTCGCGCCCGCCAGCATCGCGGGCGCCAGCCAGCTGCGCGAGCCGCTAAGTACTCCCATCGTAAATCCCAGGGCCAAATCGTTCATGTCGTCTCCTGCATATGAGCGGGCGTGGTTTCGTGTTCGTGTTCCACCGCCGCCGGTGGCGGACCGCTTGCCGTGGCCTGCACCGTCGCAAACACCGGCAGCGGCGGGCCTTGCGTCACCAGATGCCTGCCGCGCGGCAACGGCGCGAGACCGGTCGAGCCCACCAGCTGCCGCAGCCGCAGGTGGGCGAGCCGATGCCACGCGCGTTGATACCGCGGTGCCAGCAGCTTGAAGCCAAGCTTCGACCACCAGTTCGGCAACTGACCGCCCTTCCAGCCGGCATGCACGGTGAACGTGACGTCGCCCGTGTGGTGATCCTTCGCAAGCAGGAACCATTCGAGCCCGGTTTCAAAATGGCCCTCAAGCGTTTCATAGCGAAAGCCATGTTCGGTGCGTTCGCCATCGGTGTGACGCCGAACGCTGGAGATCACGACGGGATTGAGATAATGCAGCCCGAAGATCAATACCTCGTTCAGCATCACGCGATTGAGGAGCGGCGAGGAAGGATCGAAATGTCCTTTCACGATCCGCGGATCGGAAAACGCAAACCGGGAAATGTGATCCCAGGCCCGCTCGAACGGTCCATCCGGTAGCGGCGGGCCGGGCGTCTCGCGCGCGATGAGCGCCGTCGAATGATGCCGGCTCCAGCCGCGCTCGAGCGTCATGCCGTCTTCGTTGTCGTCGAAGTTGCGGGTCAGCGAACGCGCCGCCTGCAGGCGGTGCGCGAGTTCCGCATCGCTCCAGCCGCGCAGGAATCGCCACTCGGCCATTAGTCGGCCAGCGCGACGAACGTCGGTTCGTCCATGGTCTCGTCGCCCGGCAGCCAATCGGCGCTCGACAGCGCTCGGGTCTCGGCATGGACGATGCCTTCGACACCGTCGCCGCATTTGCTGGCGATGTTCTGGATGAACGTCGTCCAGGATTCGGTCTGCATCGGATCGCCGCCGACGAGAAACCCGCAATACGTCCAGATCGAGCTCGATCGCGCGCGACTGCGGATGTGAAAGATCACGCCGCCGGTCTCGCTGCGATACGAACCGAAGGTGATCCGACCGGCTTCCGGGTGGCCACGCAGCGTGCCCAGGGTAATGCTGCACGGCGAGGTGTG
>DASVFC010000477.1:0-2206 GCA_036380235.1 Vicinamibacterales bacterium | reverse complement strand
CAGCTCGGGGTTGCCGGGTTCGCGGCGGTTGCTTTTCGCCGGACGAAGCTCATACGCGACGCGTTTGATGTTCAGGAGATGTCGCGGAGAAATGTTGTCGGACGTAATGTTGCCGCCGAAGCCGCCGCATCCGAGAGTCATTGCCGGGTCGAGGCCGGTCGTTAACCCAATCGAGCCGTGCGTCGTCGGGGTGTTTACACAGATGCGATATGCGGGTTTATGCAAACCGAATTCGAGAATCACCGCGTCGTTTTGCGAGTGGATCGACATCGTGTGACCCATGCCGCCGTAGCGGAGGATCTGTTTGCACCGGTCGCAGCCTTCGCGCCAATCCTTGACGACGTAATAGGAGAGAACCGGACAGAGCTTCTCGATTGAGAGCGGAAAGTCGCGCCCAACACCCTTTAGCTCGGCGATCAACGCGCGGGTATTGGGCGGAACGGTGATGCCAATCTTCTGCGCGATATAGGTTGCGGGCTTGCCGACGAACGCCGGGTTCGGCAGCCGCTGCGGCGTCACGAGCTGTTTCGCCAGTGTGTCTGCCTCGGCGGGCGAGAGGAAATAACCGCCCTGGTCGATGAACTGGCGGCGGGCCTCCGCCTCGATCGCCTGATCGACGACCACGGAGTTCGGCGACGAACACAGCACGCCGTTGTCGAACGACTTGCCGGTCAAGATGTCGTCGGCGGCCTTGCGAATGTCGGCGCTCGATTCGATGTAGCACGGCGCGTTGCCGGGCCCGACGCCATATGCCGGTTTCCCGGCACTATATGCAGCGCGCACCAGGCCCATGCCGCCGGTGGCGAGGATCACCGACACCTCGCGCGCTTTCATCAACTCTTGCGTGCCTTCCAGCGTGACGGTCTTCATCCAGCCGATCGCGCCGTCGGGCAGCCCGGCTTTGCGACCGGCTTCGTTCATGATGTCCGCGGTGCAGGTGATGCACCGCGCCGCCGACGGATGCGGCGTCATGACGACGGCGCACCGCGATTTGATTGAGATGAGGATCTTGTAGATTGCGGTCGAGGTCGGATTCGTTGAAGGAATCACCGCCGCCACCACGCCGAACGGTTCGGCGATCTCGATCACCTTCTTGTCTTCGATGCGGTTGATGACGCCGACGGTCTTCATCGGCTTGATGAATTCGTAAACCCGCTGCGACGCAAACAGGTTTTTCTGGACCTTGTCGGCCACCACGCCGAAGCCGGTCTCTTCAACGGCCAACCGTGCCAGCGCCTCGGCTTGCGGCGTGACCGCAGCGGCCATGGCGTCAACGATGGCGTCCACCTGCGCTTGTGAAAACTCGGCGAGGAGCATCTGGGCGTCTTTGGCGCGGCGCGCAAGCGCGCGCGCCTCGGCAATGGACGCGAGGTCCTTGTCGGTCTGGGTGGATGGAGCGGCGGCCGGCAAGCCCGTTACGCTTTCGGAAGGATCCGTTCTACTTCGGCGTGCGGACGCGGAATCACGTGGACCGAGACCAGCTCGCCAACACGACGGGCTGCCGCGGCGCCGGCATCGGTCGACGCCTTGACGGCCCCGACGTCGCCGCGCACGAGGACGGTGACGAACCCGGCGCCGATGTACTCCGTGCCGACCAGCGACACGTTCGCAGCCTTGACCATCGCGTCGGCAGCTTCCACCGAACCAATAAAGCCTTTGGTTTCAACCATACCGAGCGCTTCGCTGCGAGTGTCCATGAGAATGGACTGCATGATATTCTCGTTCGGCACCCTATGCAACGGATGGCAATGCTGAGAGCAATCGGGACCACTTGTGTACTTGCGGCGCTGACCGTCTCGCTCGCCGGTTGTGGAGAAGCCGAAGATACGACGCCGCCGGTGGCGAACATGCAGGTGTCGCTGTCGCGGCCCAAGGTCGCCCTCGGCAGCCCCGTCGAGGTCACCTACAAGTTTACCGTCGAGCCTAATGCACCGTCCCTCGGACAGCGGCGGGTGTTCGCGCATTTCCTGGACGCGGATGACGAACTGATGTGGACCGACGACCACGATCCGCCGACACCCTCGACCGATTGGAAGCCCGGTCAAACGATCGAATACACGCGGTCGATGTTCATTCCCAGTTATCCATATGTGGGCGCGGCCAAGATCGTGGCCGGCCTGTACTCACCGGGCAATAACGAGCGGCTCAAGCTGTCGAACGAAGATCGCGGCGACCGCTCTTACAAGGTGGTCGACTTCGAATTGCT
>DASVFC010000476.1:0-3412 GCA_036380235.1 Vicinamibacterales bacterium | reverse complement strand
TTTTCCGCTGACCGTCAAGGACATCGAGGCGGTGGCGTTCTTCAAGGAAACCGGCGACGGCGACTGGCGCGTCAGCCTGCGCTCGAAGGGCAACGTCGACACCGGCGCCATTGCCCGGTCCCATGGCGGCGGCGGCCACACCAACGCCGCCGGCTGCTCGGCGAAGGGCGCGCTCGAAGACATCTACAAGCAGTTCGGAGAATTGCTGACCGAAGCGATCCGCAACAAGTGAACATGTCAGGCCAACGGGCCGACAGGCCAACCGGCGAACGGGTCAACAGGCCGACACCGAGCGGTGTGCTCGTCGTCGACAAGCCGGAAGGGCCGACGTCACATGACGTCGTTACGCTGACGCGGCGCGTGCTTGGCGTCTCGCGCATCGGCCATACGGGCACGCTCGATCCGATGGCCACCGGCGTGTTGCCGCTCGTCATCGGCCGCGCGACGCGGCTCGCGCAGTTCCTCGCCGCCAGCGACAAGAGCTACGACGCGACCATTGAATTCGGACGCACGACCGACACCTACGACGCCCGCGGTCGCGACGGATCACGCTGCGACATTCGGCCGACGCGCGAACAAGTCGACGCGGCGCTCGCGCGCTTCCGCGGCGTCTTTGAGCAAACGCCGCCTGCCTATTCGGCGAAAAACATCGGTGGTGAGCGTTCCTACGAACTGGCGCGCAAGTCTGCACGTGGCGCGAAGTCTTTGGACCCGGCCCTGCGTCCCAAACCGGTCACGGTCACGGTTCGCCAACTCGACCTCACCTCGTTCGATGGTGACCACGCGGTGCTGTCGATGAGCGTGACCGCCGGGTTCTACGTCCGCTCGCTCGCCCACGACCTCGGCGAGGCGCTGGAATGCGGCGGTGTGCTCGTGGCGCTGCGGCGGACGCGGTCGGGTGAGTTCGGCCTCGACCAATCGGTCCCGCTGGCGGAGGTGCTGCAGTCAAAGCGTGAAGATCTGGCAACCCGCCTGGTGCCAATGCCGAAGCTTCTGGGGGGCCTGCCGGCGGTAACGCTGCGCGGTCCGGCAAACCTCGAGCGACTCCAGAACGGCGTCGAGATGGGGCCGGACGACTTAGTGGCGCCGCTGCCCTCGCCAGCGCCCGTCGCCCGACTGCTTGGCCCAGACGGCGATCTCGTTGGCCTGGCGCGGCCCGGCAAAACCGCTGGATTTCTCCATGGCTGGGTCGTCCTCGGGCCCGCCCAGGGGCTTCGACAAGAGACGGATTTCGAGTAACATAGACGGGTTACAGGCGAACTCAGAATCGCCATATACGGCGGCTCGGTGACTCGACAATCGATCACTTGGCCGTGCGTGGAGGTAAGCAGTGGCATTGACGAAAGATCGCAAGACCGCCCTCATCGGCGAGTACAAGACACACGACAAAGACACCGGCTCCCCAGAAGTCCAGGTCGCAATCCTCAGCGAACGAATCAATTACCTCACCGAGCACTTTAAGTCGCACGGCAAGGATCACCATTCGCGCCGCGGATTGCTCAAGCTCGTCGGCCAGCGCCGCCGCCTTCTCGACTATCTGAAGAGTAAGGACGCCGACCGTTACGCTGAGGTGATCAAGCGCCTCGGCATTCGCAAGTAATTCGGGTCCAATCAGAAGCGCAGGTCAGTTATGCACAAGCGTGATCTATCTCTCGGCTCCCAGACCCTGTCGATCGAGACGGGCCGACTGGCCAAGCAGGCCGACGGCTCCGTCATCGTCCGCATGGGCGATACGATGGTGCTCGTGACGGCGTGTCACTCCTCGAGCCCGCGTGAAGGAATTGATTTCCTTCCCCTCACCGTCGACTACCGCGAATACACCTACGCGTCGGGCCGCATCCCCGGCGGGTTCTTCAAGCGCGAAGGCAAAGCCACCGAAAAGGAAACGCTCACCAGCCGCTTGATCGACCGGCCGATTCGGCCGCTGTTCCCGGCCGGCTGGTCGTACGAAACGCAGGTCATCGCGTTCGTGTTGTCGGCCGATACGGAACACGATTCCGACGTGCTGGCGCTCACCGGCGCCGGCGCCGCATTGGCGCTCTCGGAAATGCCGGTGGAGAAGACCGTCGCCGCCGTCCGCATCGGTCTCGTCGACGGCCAGTTCATCGTCAACCCGACGTTCCCTCAGCGCAAGCAGAGCAAGCTCGATCTGGTCGTCGCCGGCACCAAAGATGGCATCGTGATGGTCGAGGCCGGCGCCAACGAGGTGTCGGAGGAGGAAGCGGTCACCGCACTGGAGACCGCGCATACAGCCATCAAGCAGCTGGTCGAAAGCATCGACGCGCTCGCGAAGGAAGCGGGCCGCACCAAGGTGGCGAAGCCGGAGCAGACGGTCAACGCCGAGCTCAAGACCTATGTCGACACGCACTTCAACGCGCTCGCCGATGCCATGCGCATCAAGGGCAAGCTCGTGAACTACGCGACGGTGGCCAAGGTCGAGAAAGACATGCTCGCCGGCCTGCCGGAATCGCTCGCCGACCGGAAGCTCGAGGCGAAGGGTCTGTTCCACGCCATGCAGGAGCGTGCGTTGCGCGAGGAAGTCCTGGGCAAGAACATCCGTCAGGATGGCCGCAAGTTCGACGAGATCCGGCCGATCACGATCGAAAACAGCGTGTTGCCTCGCGTGCACGGATCGACGGTGTTCACTCGCGGCGAAACGCAGGCGCTGGTCACCGCCACGCTCGGCACCGCCGACGATCAGCAGAAAATCGAACAGGTCGATGGCGAACAGTGGAAGCGCTTCATGCTGCATTACAACTTCCCGCCGTTTTCGGTTGGCGAAGTGAAGCCGATGCGCGGTCCCGGCCGGCGTGAGATCGGTCACGGCGCGCTCGCTGAACGCGCGCTGGCGCCGATGATTCCCGCCGAAACCGAATTCGCTTATACGATCCGCATCGTCTCGGACATTCTCGAATCGAACGGCAGCTCGTCGATGGCGTCGGTGTGCGGCGGTTCGTTGGCGATGATGGATGCCGGCGTGCCGATCAAGGCGCCCGTTGCTGGCGTGGCGATGGGCCTGATCATGGACGAGGCCACCGGCAAGTACGCGGTACTGTCGGACATTGCCGGCGCCGAGGACCACTACGGCGACATGGACTTCAAGGTCGCCGGCACTGCCGACGGCATCACCGCGCTGCAGATGGATATCAAGATCAGCGGCGTCTCGGCGCAGGTCATGCGCGATGCGCTGGCACAAGCCAAGGCCGGCCGCCTGCACATCCTGCAGAAGATGCAGGAGTCGCTCTCGACCCACCGCTCGAACATGTCGGCCTATGCGCCGCGCATCATCACCATCAAGATTCCCGTCGACAAGATCCGCGACGTCATCGGCCCCGGCGGCAAGATGATCCGCAGCATCATCGAGAAGACGGGCGTCAAGATCGACGTCGAGGATGACGGCCACGTCAACGTG
>DASVFC010000475.1:0-3203 GCA_036380235.1 Vicinamibacterales bacterium | reverse complement strand
CGCGCGCCCTCTTCGATGTCGTTCGTCAGCTTCTCGACGTGGTACGAGCCCGCGAACGGAGCGATCGTATTGGCGACGCCGGATTCGAAGCCGATGATCTGCTGCGTGCGCAGCGCGATGCGCGCGGCATCTTCGGTCGGCAACGCGAGCGCCTCATCGCGGCCGTTGGTGTGCAGCGACTGCGTGCCGCCAAGCACCGCCGCCATCGCCTGGACCGCCACGCGCACGATGTTGTTGTCGGGCTGCTGGGCGGTCAGGGTGCTGCCGGCTGTCTGGGTATGAAAGCGCAGCTGCTGCGCCCGTGGATTGGTAGCGCCGAAGCGCTCCTTCATGATCCGCGCCCACAGGCGGCGCGCGGCGCGAAACTTCGCGACCTCTTCGAGAAAATCGTTGTGCGCGTTGAAGAAGAACGACAGGCGCTGCCCGAACGAGTTGACGTCCAATCCAGCCTCGCGCGCGGCATGAACGTAGGCGATGGCGTTGGCAAAGGTGAAAGCCACCTCCTGCACCGCGGTCGATCCCGCCTCGCGGATGTGATACCCGCTGATCGAAATCGTGTTCCACTGCGGCACGTCGCGCTCGCAGAACGCAAAGATGTCGGTGACGATACGTAACGACGCCTGCGGCGGGTAGATGTAGGTGCCGCGGGCGATGTATTCCTTCAGGATGTCGTTCTGAATGGTTCCCGAGAGCTGCTTCGGGGCTACGCCCTGTCGCTTGCCCACGGCGACGTAGAGCGACAGCAGGATGATCGCGGTGGCGTTGATCGTCATCGACGTCGATACCTGGTCGAGCGGGATGCCGTCGAACAGCAGGGCCATGTCTTCGATCGAGTCAATCGCCACGCCGACGCGGCCGACTTCGCCAGAGGCCAGCGCGTGATCGGAGTCGTAGCCGATCTGCGTCGGCAGATCGAACGCCACGCTCAAGCCGTTGACGCCTTGCGATAACAGATAGCGATACCGGCGGTTTGACTCGGCGGCGGTGCCGAACCCCGCGTACTGCCGCATCGTCCACAGCCGGCCGCGGTACATGGTCGGCTGGATGCCGCGCGTGAAAGGAAATTCGCCTGGAAAGGAAAGGTCGCGTTCAGGGTCGAACGCGACCAGGTCCGACGGACCCATGAAAGCCTTCATGGGCCGGATTGTACTAATTCGTCTCTTCGACCTTTGCTTCTTCCGCGGCAATGCGGAGCGAGCGCAGGAATCGGCGGTCGTTGACCGTCATGTCGAACGGTTTGCGGGGCACCAGCGCTTTCGACGCCGGCACCGGCTTTGATGTGCCGTCCGCGGCGTCGCCTTGCGGCTGCCCACGGTTGACGAACCCGACGACGGCTTCGAGATTTACTTTCATCTCGTAACCGGCTGCCCGCGCGCGTTCACGGCACGCTTCAACTTCAGCGCTTTCCGAAACGGCGGCGGCAATGGAGTCGGCCAGCTCTCTCGCGAACCGGTTTACGACGTCATCCATAGCACGGCTCCCTCCCGTTGGGGCAAACTCAAGCCCGATTTGCGCCAAGCGGCTGGGACCGTCGGCAGCGGCCAACGGACGGCCATCCGGGCGGCTGGCAGTACATCGGCGCAACTCGTCATCAGGCGGGCGTTTCTTTTTGGGAAAATCGGGGTCATTCTACGGGCCACTTGGGGTGGTGTCAAGCGCGGAACCCTATAAGTTGTGCTTTTTCTGCAACTTGGGCGGATGACAAATTTTTTCTTACTGTCGAGCTCCCTGTTTCGCGACGGCCTCTGCCGCTTTTCGGGCGGCGTCTGGATCGCCCAAGTAGTAGTGGCGAATCGGTTTCAGGCCCGCATCCAGCTCGTAGACCAGCGGTATACCCGTCGGAATATTCAGCTCGACAATTTCATCGTCCGAGATGTTGTCAAGGAACTTCACGAGGGCGCGAAGCGAGTTGCCGTGGGCCGCGATTAGCACCCGTTTGCCGCCCTTGATCCGCGGCGCAATCGCTTCGTGCCAATACGGGAGGAATCGAGCCACCGTGTCTTTCAAGGATTCGGTCACCGGCAGGTCGGCGGGCGGCAGATCCTTGTAGCGCGGATCGCGAGACGGGTGCCGGTCGTCGTTCGCGGCCAGCGGCGGTGGCGCGATGGCGTAGGCGCGGCGCCAGATCTTGACCTGGTCCTCGCCGTGCTGTGCCGCGGTTTCGGCCTTGTTCAATCCCTGCAACGCGCCGTAGTGGCGCTCGTTCAATCGCCAGCTGCGTTCGACCGGCAGCCACAGCTGATCCAGTTCGTCGAGCGCGATATTGCTGGTGCGAATTGCGCGCTTGAGCAGCGAGGTGAACACGAGATCGAAGGCATAGCCGCCAGACTTGAGCAGCTGACCCGCGTTCTTCGCTTCTTCGCGGCCCTTGTCGGTCAGGTCGACATCCGTCCATCCCGTGAAGCGGTTTTCTTTATTCCAGGTGGATTCGCCGTGACGGAGCAATACCAGTTTGTGCATAAACCCCTATCACGAAGGAAACGAAGAACCGAAGCACACGAAGAACTTCTTTTTTGGAATCTCGCTCAGCAAGATCCATAAGATCCTTCGTGTTCTTCGCGCCCTTCGTTTCCTTCGTGGTTAACGCAGTTGCTTGATCGCCTCTCGCCCCGCGTACTTTGCTGCGGTGCCAAGTTCTTCCTCGATGCGCAACAGCTGGTTGTACTTCGCGACGCGATCGCTGCGCGATGCCGAGCCGGTCTTGATCTGGCCGGCAGCGGTGCCGACGGCGAGGTCGGCAATCGTCGAGTCCTCGGTCTCGCCGGAGCGGTGCGACGAGACGCAGCGGTAACCGGCGCCAGTGGCGATCGCCATCGCGTCCAGCGTTTCGGTGATGGTGCCGATCTGGTTCACCTTCACGAGCAGCGCATTACCGATCTTCTGCTCGATGCCTTTCTTGAGGATCGACGGATTGGTGACGAACACATCGTCGCCAACCAGCTGCACCTTGCTGCCGAGCGCCTCGGTCAGCATCTTCCAGCCATCCCAATCCTGTTCGGCGCAGCCGTCTTCGATCGAGATGATCGGATAGTGCTTGCACCAGTCGACGTAGAGGTCGACCATTCCCTGCGAATCGCGCGCCGGCTCACCGGATTTGTGGAATTCATAGCGGTGCGCGGACGAGGCCCAGAACTCGCTGGCCGCCACGTCGAGAGCGATAAAGACGTCGCCGCCCGCGGTGGCGCCGGCCTTGCCGATCGCCT
>DASVFC010000474.1:0-3414 GCA_036380235.1 Vicinamibacterales bacterium | reverse complement strand
GAATCGCCCGGCGCGTCCTGCCGCACGATCGATTCGCCGCCGGCAAATAGATGATGGCGTGACGCGGTGACGAGCGCTTGCCGCGTCTGGCCATCAAGCGGCGCGAACAGGTCGATGTTGGACAGGTACTCGGCCGCAGCGTGAACGTGCCGCTCGCTCCAGACGGGCTCTTCGCTGCGCTCGTACTGGATCTGGATCGGCCACGGAATCTCGATGTTGCGGCGGCGGAACTCGTACCAGATGTTGGTGCGCACCTGGTCGCGCGCTTCGCGCTCGGCACCGTAGTCGTTCACCCAGAAGTAGGCGGTGTAATTGACGGCCGAGTCGCCAAAACTCTGCACCAGCACCTTCGGCTCCGGCGCGCGGATGGCCAGCGGCGCATTGGCAATGGCCTCGAGAATGGCCGCCTTCACGTCGTTGGGCGCCGTGAGGTAGCTCGCGCCGACCTCGACGTTGACGCTGTTGGCAACCGTCGGCTCCGAATAATTCAGCACCGGCTCCTTCGACACGATGCTGTTGGGCACGACCAGGAACTCGCCGTCCTTGGTGCGCAGCTTGGTGGCGCGCCACGTAATCTCCTGGACCTGGCCTTCGCGGCCGCTGACCTGGATCCATTGGCCAACGCGAAACGGCTTCTCAATCTGGATGGCGAGCCCGGCAAACAGGTTGCCGAGCGTGTCCTGCAGCGCGAAACCGACGACCACTGCGCCAACCGCGGACGTGGTGAGCAGCGTCTCACGCAGCAGCACGGTGGCGATGACGGCGAAGAGGCCGAGCACCGCCACGTCCTGGACGATCGCCGGGAACCGATCGGAAGGCCGATCGTCCTTCCACGGATTGACGAGGACCGCCACCACCGCGTTGACGATCGCCAGGACCAGTGCCAGCCTGGCGAGCGCCGAGAGTACTGCCGCGTCGCCCACGCCCTGGCGGGCGGCGACGGAAAGGAGCGCGTATCCGAGAACCAGGACGGCGGAGAATACCAGCCGGCCCCGAATGAACCGGCCTACGGCAGGCCCCCTTCTTTCTTGAACGCGGTCAGGTCAGCCGCCACCAGCTTGACCGGCACCACCTTCGGATTCGAACCACCCTTGGAATCCTTTTCGGGATCCACTCCCCGGGCGCCACCCGATGCCGTGACCTGCGCCTGCTTCTTTTCGCCGCCACCGGTGGGCAGCATTCGGCCCAAGCCGAACCCACGGCCGCCGCTTTTCTTTTCTTCGGCCTTCTTCTCTTCCGCTTTCTTTTCTTCAGCCTTCGCGTCGCCGCCGCCCGTAAGACCCGCGGCGCCGGGATCCACGGTGGCAATCGCGGTCACCGGCACCGGTTTGAACGTGATGTGCTTCGAATACCGCGCCTCGAGCGTGGCCGTCGCCGTCATTTTCTTGCCAGCTACAAGCTTGGTGATGCGATCGAGACGCTCCTGCATTTCGGGATGCGAGGCAAACAAGCCGCGCTTCTCCTTCGATTCCTTGTTGCGATCCTTCAAGGTGATCAAGAAGCTGTTGAGGCCCAGCGGCGCATAGCCCACTTTGTTGGCCAGCGTCACGCCATGCTCGTCGGATTCGTTCTCTTCGGCGCGGCCGAACCCGCGCTCGACGATGTTCTCGTATACCGCGGCGACCACGCGATCCATCAGCGCGGCGCTGCCCGAAAGGGTTTCGGCGGCGCCCATCTGCACCGCCTGGTTCTTTTGAATCGCGTTGACGGTGTGCTTTTCGGTGATGTGGATGATCTCGTGTCCGAGCACGCCGGCGAGCTCGGCTTCGTTCTTGATCAGCGCCAGCGCGCCGCGCGTGATGTGCACGTAGCCGCCGGGCGCGGCGAAGGCGTTGACGCCATCGGTGTCGAGCACGATGAACGTCCACGGCAGGTTGGGCCGCGTGCTCGCCTGCGCCAGCACCTGGCCCACCAGCGACACGTACCTGTGCACGTTGGCGTCTTGCACTACGCCGTAACGCGTGCGGATGCGCTCGCTGACGTTCTGGCCGAGCTGCTGCTCTTCCGCATCGGTGATGCGGAGCTCTCGAACGTCATTCGCTTTCTTGGCGATGCCAAGACCCTTGCTGATACCGCCGATCTGTCCTGCGCCTTCGCCTCCGGCTGCGGCAGCACTCGATTCGGCGGACCCGGCCTCAGCCTGAGACATCGCAGCCAGGGCTGCGCAGAAGGTGAACGCTAAACGCTTCATGTGTGTTTGACCTCAAAAATCGCGACCGGCTGGCTCTTGCCCTTCACCACCACGTCGCCGAGGGGATGGATATCATACCGTCCCTTCAGCCGCGCCCGCGTGAACTCGCTGATGATGATCCGCGTGCCGTATTCCTTGTTGAGCGACTCTAGCCGAGCCCCAAGATTCACCGCATCCCCTATAACGGTGTAGCTCATGATCGTATCGGACCCAATATTGCCGGCCACCATATCCCCGGTGTTGATGCCGATGCCGATGTCGAGGGTCGGCTTGCCCTGGCGCTGCCATTCGGCGTTCATCTCTTGAAGGGCACCGATCATCGCCAGCGCCGTCTGCACTGCATGGTCCGCATGGTCCCCGTCGTCCAGGGGTGCGCCGTAAAGCGCCATCACCATGTCACCGACGAACTTGTCGACGGTGCCGCGGTGATTGAACACCACACCCACCATACGCGTGAAAAGATGGTTCAACTGGGCCACCACGTCTTCGGGCGTGCCCTTTTCCGACATGGTGGTGAAGCCGCGAATATCCGAAAACAGCACCGTCATGTAGCGGCGCGCGCCGCCGAGTTCCGCGAGCGCAGGATTGGCAACCAGCTGATCGAAGACGTCCTTCGAGACGTAGCGCGAAAACACCTTCTTGATCAGCCGCTTGTCCCGTCCTTCGACGAAATACTTCCAGGCCAGATCACCGACGAACGCAAACACGATGGCCAGCGCCGGCACCGTCATCGGCAGCCACGTGCCGCGCGCGAACACCAGTACCGCCGTTACCGTGAGCGCGATTAGCACGACGGCCGCGACGGCACCGGTCAGCCACGCGTTGAGATACCAGCCCGCCGCGCCGACGATGGCCGCGCCGCTGACGGCCATCGCCACGGTGACCCACGATGGCGCCCGTTCTATCCATCGGTTCGACAACAACCCGTCGATCATGTTGGCGTGAACCTCGGGGCCGTCGATGTCGCCGGCCGGGAACGGCGTGGTAAATGCTTCCTTCAATCCCTCGCCACTGCCGCCGACGATGACGATGCGATCCTTGAAGAGGGACGGATCCAGACCCGGCTTCTGGCCTTCGATCAGCTGCTGTTGAGAGTAGAGCACGTCGTAAAACGAATACGACGTGAAAGTGGGAAGGCCATTTGCGTTCAACGCGGGACCGCGCCACGGGACCAGCGCCGTGCAGTCACTGGCGACGCCTTTCGGCAGCACCGTTGATCCCGC
>DASVFC010000473.1:0-4100 GCA_036380235.1 Vicinamibacterales bacterium | reverse complement strand
TTTCAGATCGTGCAATCGGCAGACAACATCCTGTTCACGTACGAGTTCGCCAGCGCCAGCCGGGTGGTTCGCTTCAACGAGTTGAAGAGCCCGGCGCCGGCGTGGATGGGATGGTCGATGGGGCGCTGGGAAGGCGAAACGCTCGTGATCGAGGTCACCGACCACATGCCTGACACATGGTTCGACCGCGCCGGCAACCATCACGGCGAAAACTTGAAGGTCACCGAGCGCTATACCGCGATTGACGCCAACACGCTGCAATACGAGGCGACGATGGAAGACCCCGACACTTTTTCGCGGCCATGGAAGATCAGCATGCCGCTCTATCGCCGCCGCGAGCCGAACATGCAGCTGATGGAATACAAGTGCGTCGAATTTACCGAAGAGCTGTTATACGGCCATTTGCGCAAGAAACCGTAACGCGAAGCAGGTGTGGTCGTAGAACCGGGGCTTTAAGACCCGGCGTCACCCTCGACGGGTACGCACGTTGCAGACTCCCGGTCTTGGAGATGACGATGGCGGAAACCGGGACCGAAGTCGAGAAGTTGCATTCCATTGTTGAGTCGATCAAGACGGCGATGCTGGTCACGCGGCGCGCCGATGGCCACCTGCGCGCCCGCGCCATGGCTACGCAAAAACGCGCCGGCGGCGCCGACCTGTGGTTCGTCACCATGGAAGGCAGCACCAAGCTGGTGGAGATCGAGAACGATCCGCACGTCAATCTGTCCTACCATCGCGACAAGAACGAAGAGTGGGTGTCGATTTCCGGCACGGCCATTATTTCGCGCGATCGCAACAAGATTCGCGAGCTCTACATGCCGGACTGGAAGATTTGGTTCGACGACCAAGGCGACCCGCTGCATGGGACCGCCGATGACCCGCGCATGGTGTTGATCGGCGTCACCATACACGCCGCCGAATTCCTGGAAGTGAACAAGCCCCGGCCGGTGCTGCTGTTCGAGATGGTCAAGGGCTTCGTGACCGGCGAAGAGCCGGAATTCGGCGAGATGCATCGCGTCTCACCGCCGCGCCAATCGTAGCTGCCATGCTCGACACCGCCGTCAAGCCGTGGGTGGCGCGGCTGGTCAAAGTCGGATACGCAGCCAAGGGCATCATCTACTCGTTCATCGGGGTGCTGGCGCTGCGCGTCGCTTTGGGCATGCAGGGCGGCAGCCTGACCGACGCGACCGGCATACTGATTCGCCTGCTGCGTCAACCGTTCGGCCAGTTCATGCTCACTGCGATCGGTATCGGCATTACTTTTTACGCCGGCTATTACATCTTCGAAGCGATTGCCGATCTGCGCCACAAAGGCGGCGGCGCGCGCGGCTGGCTCGATCGATCGCTGACGATCGTCAAGGCCGTTGTCTACGGGCTGATCGGCATCGAAGCGCTGTCGATGGTGTTTCTCAACCAGCCGCCAGGCGGAGACGCTGAAGACAACGCGCGGTTGGTCATGCGCTTTCCGCTCGGCGACGTCCTGCTCGTGCTGGTCGGAGTCGGCGTCGTGATCTACGGGCTCACGCAGTTGCACATGGTGTGGCGCGGCGGCGTCGACGAAGACATCGACGTCGCGCGCGTGCGACGCGAGGCCAGTTGGCTACTGCCCTTTGGCCGCTTCGGTACCGCGGCACGCAGTGTCATCCTGCTGCTGATCGGCGGCACGATGGCGGTGTCGGGGCTCCGCGAACGGCCGAGCGACGCCGACGGCTACAGCGAAGCCATGTCAACGATTTCGTCGTTCAACCCGTGGCTGCTGTTCGCCATCGGTGCCGGACTGCTGTGTTTTGGAATTTACCAGTTGTGCCACGCGCGTTACGCTAAAATCGCCATCGCGTAAAGCATTCTCATCGTCTAAAGGATGCGGACGCCCCGGGCATTCATCGAAGCTGAGCGTATCGCCGCAAACATCAAGTGGCTTCAGGGAACCGGAAGGCGCTGGGCCGCGGTCCTGATCAGAGCCGCGACATCGGATTCCGACGCCTTCCAGTCTCCGGCTTCACTCATCAATTCCCGCAGATAAAAAACGACCCGATCCGTCGGGGCGATCACGGTGACGCGAATGCGCGTCTCGCGCCGCTGCACTTGCGACGGCTTCAGATTTTTGATTGCCGGCAGCGGCTGAATCGCCTTGATGTTGCCGTTAACGTCAACCACCGCGGCGGCGACGGTGACTGATTTCGCCGGCAGCAGCGAATGGTTCGCCACGTGCACGCTCCACGAGCTCGGGGGATTGTGCTGCTTCACTTCACCAACCTGCGCAATTGCCACCGGCGCTTCGGGCAGGCTGTCGACCGCAAAAACCCGCCAGCTGGCGCCTTTCGCATCCTCGAACTGGTTCATCCGGGCATCGCCGGGGTTCGGATTCGGATTGGTCGGATTCAGGATACGGATTGGGGGCTGGGCAACCTGAGCCAGAACGGTTCCAAAGGTTCCAAGGGTTAGGGTTGCCAGGGTTGCAAGGGTTGTACGGGCCGCAAAGGTTCTGCAGGTTCCACGGGCTCCAATGGTGCGAAGGCTTAGGGCGTTGACCGATTCGAGAACCCCGACCGACCAACCTCGTAAGCCGAACCTCTGGAACCTCTGGAACATGTGGAACCTCTGGAACTAGGTTTTTCGGAGTGAAGCGTCGCCGGTAAATTCACGGCCCGGAGCGGCCTGATCGCGCCCGACTCGTCCAATGGTGATGTTGGCTTTGGCGTAACTTTCAGGGCGCACTGGAACCCCCGCCATCCCGCGCAGCATCGCGAGCTGGCCGACGTGCGTCAACGCGTCGGCGAGCGGCCCTTGAATCAGCTTTTCCAGAGAACCCTTGAAATCATCGGCGGCCAGTGCCGCATCGAGCGCCGCTAGACCGGTGAAGAATCGATGCACCTCGGTATTCCAGTCGTCGCTGCCACCGGCCTTCCATTCGTAACCGCCATTGGCAATTGACGTGCCCCACGACATCAGGTCGGCCATGTGGGCGACGATGCGTACAGGCGTGCGCGTCGAGTCGCCGCAACTGTAATGCGCGAAGGAGGGCGGCACGTCACGGAGCACTTTGGCGGCACGATAGGCCAACGTGGCCGCCAGTTGCCTGAGGGCGCGTTGGTCGGCATTCACCATGCCGTCATTTAACACCAACCGTGGCTTCGAGAGACGACCGCCGCGTCATACACGCCAAATACGGCCGAGATTGCCGTTGCTTCGCCTTTTGTTTGATATGCTGACCGAGTGGACGTCGACGGGAAGCTCGCGATACTCGCCGATGCCGCAAAGTACGACGCGTCGTGCGCCAGTTCCGGCGCCAAAAGGGGCGGCAACGGCAAGGGCCTCGGCCATTCGACCGGCAACGGCATTTGCCACAGCTACACGCCGGACGGCCGTTGCGTGTCGCTGCTCAAAGTCCTTCTCACCAACGTCTGCATTTACGACTGTTTGTATTGTGTGAATCGCGTCTCGAGCGATACGCCGCGAGCGCGCTTCTCCGTGGATGAGGTCGTTTCGCTGACACTCGACTTCTACCGGCGCAATTACATCGAAGGGCTATTTCTCAGCTCCGGCGTCATCCAGTCGCCCGACTACACGATGGAGCAGCTCGTGGAAGTCGCGCGGCGGCTGCGGACGCAGCATCACTTCGGCGGCTACATCCATCTCAAGGCGATGCCGGACGTGTCGCCGCTGCTGCTTGCAGAAGCCGGGCGCTACGCCGACCGCGTCAGCGTGAATATCGAACTACCGACGCCAGCCGATCTTCGCAAGCTCGCCCCCGGCAAGTCGCGCCAGGCCATCGTCGGAGCCATGGACACGTTAAAGGAGCGCATTGACGAAGCCCGGGACGCCAGGCGGAAGCTCAAGCACGCGCCCAGATTCGCGCCCGCGGGTCAATCGACGCAGATGATCGTCGGCGCCAGCGATACCACTGACGCCGCAATCCTGGAGGCGTCGTCCGCGTTGTATCAACGCCAGCAATTACGGCGGGTCTACTACTCGGCATATAGCCCGATCCCAAAATCAGATCAGGTCCTGCCGGCGAAGCCGGCACCAATGGTTCGCGAGCATCGGTTGTATCAGGCCGACTGGCTGCTGCGCTTTTACGGGTTCGACGTCGCCGAGCT
>DASVFC010000472.1:0-4240 GCA_036380235.1 Vicinamibacterales bacterium | reverse complement strand
CCAGGCGCCGACGGTCCCGCCGGGCAAGGTGACGGTGTTTTCGTCAACGGGCATGTCGCGATCGATCGAGCGCAGGCGCAGGAACGCGGCGAACAGATAGAGGTACGGCAGGAAGTAGATCAGGATGGTGAGGTTCACCATGAGGTCGTACGCCTCCTGGATCGTCGTCTGGCCGCCGCCAACCGACAGGAAGACGCTGATCAGGAATAGCGCGGTGGTGGCGATCGCTTGTGCGATCAGCGCCACGTGGGGCGTGCGGTACTTGGCATGCAGCTTCGCGAATGCGGCCGGCATCACCGCGTCCACGCCGGCGGCGAACGGGACGCGTGCCGCACCGGCGATCCACGAGCTGGTGCCGCCAATCGACCCGACAACCAGCAGGAACGCGATGAACGCGCCGATGCCCGCGAAGCCGAGCCGCGAAGTGACGAGCTCGACCGCATCGGCAATGCCGCTGCGCTCCGCCATCTCGCTGGCCGGCACCGCGACGAGGATCGATGCTGAACTCAGGATGTAGATTGCGGTAATCGCGATGCCGGAGAGGACGATGCTGCGAGGGATCGTTCGTCGAGGGTTATTGACCTCCTGGCCGACCATCGAGGAGATCTCGAAGCCGGAAAACGCAAAGCATAGCGACGACCAGAAGCCGATCGAGTCCCAGAAGTTGTCGCGCGGCACCAGCTCCGACGGGGCGAACGATGTCGCGCTGCCAAGCGTCGCGAACGCGATCGCGCCGCAGCCGATCAGGATCACGGCCGGTATCCAGGTCGCGACGCTGCCGACATGCTGCAGCCACTTACCTGCGGAAAAGCCGAAGATGTTGAGCATCGTCGTCGCCCACAGCAGGCCGAGGACGAACGAGACGGAGTACACACGGCTGTCGGCCATGCCGTCGGCGCCGATCGGGATCAACGCGTTGGCGGCGGCAAACAGCAACAGCGACGGGAAGTAGAACAGGTTGTTGACCCACATGCACCAGCCGCAGATGAACCCGTGCGCGGGGCCGAACGCCCGACGCGCCCACGCATAGATGCCGCCTTGTTGTGGATGCCGGCTCGAGAGTTCCGCGAGGACGGCGGCGAGCGGGACGAAGAAGAGCAGGCACGCGAGAATCCACAGCGTGACGGCCGGCGCGCCGATGCGCGCGCTGCGCGAGATCCATCGCAGCCCGACGATGGCGACGATGTTCATCGCCACGACGTCCCACAGGGTCAGGGACTTGATGAGCTGCAGCGGTGCTTTCACCGGGACACTGTAACTATGTCGCTATCGCGACGCGCTACGTGCGCGATTCCCGCAGAATCTTGGTGCGCTGGATCTCGCGATCGATGTAGCCCTTCATCTCCAGCAGTGCCGATTCCCAGCCGCGGTCCATGATCGAGAAATAGCGCTCGAAGCGCGGTCCTTCTCCTTCGCCGCTCTGCTTCACGGTCAGCATGGTCTGGCGGCCATTGCCGTGCGGACGGCACTGAACCTCGAGTGCCATCGGCCCGATTGGATCGCTGTCAGGAGGCTGCCAGTACGCCTCGGCAAGGAAGAACGAGGCGCCCGGACGGAAGTCCACCACCGTCCCGTGAAAGGCGCCGCCAAGCCGCCCGAGGATGTCGTCCTTGAATTCGGTGGACTCCCACTCGATTGCATACATGCCGAGCGGACGGGCGATCACGAAGGCGCGGGTGGCGCTCCACCATTCCTTGAGATCGGCTTCGGTGAAAAACGCCTGCATCACCCGCGCCGGCGGCGCGGAGATGAGCTGCGTGCGCGTGACGTCGAGCACTCGTGCGTCAGTGGCCATTCGGGTGCGAGCCTGGAGGATTACCTGCCAGGCGAATATTGTGCCTGTACTTTCTCACGCCGTTTGCGCTGCGGTTCCCAGGCTGACACTGATTGTTCGCCCAGGCCACTTCGACGGTATGATGTGTCGGCAAGGCCCGGCGTTTCCCAGGGAAGCGCCGCTCCGCGGAGAAACCATGACCGACAAGAGCGCCGTGATCAACGCGACCAACCTTGGCTGCTCGATCACCTGCAAGGACCTGGCGGCATCGATTCGCTTCTACCGTGACGCCATTGGCTTCGGCGTAGCGCACAGCTACGAGCACGAGGGCAAGGTGGTCGCGGCCATCGTCGCCGCCGGCGACTGCCGCATCGTACTCAATCAGGACGATGGCAAGCTGGGATGGGACCGCGTCAAGGGACAGGGCTTTTATCTCCAGATCAATGTCGCCGGGCCGGCGGACGTTGACGCCGCGGCCGCGCGCATCAAGGCGGCCGGTGGCACGCTTCTGAGCGATCCGGCGGATCAGCCGTGGGGCGCGCGAATGTTCCAGTTCAAGGACCTCGACGGTTTCAAGCTCGGCGTGTCCTACCCGCTCGCGGGCTGAACGGCGCCATTCAGCGCTCGTGCCAGTCACCCCCGGCACGCGACTCGGCGTCTACGACGTCACGGCCCAGATCGCTCATTCTCAACTGGCGGCCGAAGCAAAGTAGCGCCGGTCAATAGAGCAGGTATCGTGCGCGGACTTCCTCGAAGGGTCGAATCTCGCGCTCCCATATCGCCGCCAATGCTTCAGCCCTCTCACCCGCATCGATCGCGATTCTGAGTGCAGGCGAGCCGGCGAGGATGTCGATGGGCTCCTTGTCGTGCTCGTACTCGTAGGGCGGTTGACGCCATGCGAATTCCTTCGGGTTGGCGGCGCGAATCTGGTCGATCAGGGCGGCGCCGACGAGAACCGGCTTGAAGGCGGCCCGATCGAGAACGTGAATCTGACACCCGCCGCACGCCTGCTTCGCGTGTTTCTGGAACGTCGGCTCGAACACGGCGGGGCGGAAGTGCACGCCCGGCAGCCGGCGCGCGTTCATGTCCTGCGCGAACTTTTCCGCCTCCACCCACGGTGCGCCCACCAGTTCAAACGGCCGCGTGGTGCCACGCCCCTCGGACGCGTTGGTGCCTTCGAACAGCACCGTTCCCGGGTAGACGATCGCCGAATCCAGCGTTGGGATGTTCGGCGACGGCATCACGAACGGGATGCCGGTGGCGTCGAAGTACATCGATCGCGTCCAGCCTTCCATTGCAACCACTTCGAGCGGAGCGTTGATCGCGAAGTGTTCGTTGAAGAACCGCGCCAGCTCGCCGATGGTCATGCCGTGCCGCATCGGTATCGGGAACTGGCCGACGAACGATTCGTTACCTGCGGCCAGCATCGGTCCTTCGACGGCGATGCCGCCGATCGGATTCGGCCGGTCGCACACGATGACGTCGACGCCGTGCCTGGCGCACGCGCGCAGGCAGTTGGCCATCGTGTAAATGTAGGTATAGATGCGGGCGCCGATGTCCTGCAGATCGATCACCATTACGTCGACGTGTCGCAGCATCTCGGCGGTCGGCTCGCGCGTCTCGCTGTAAAGCGAGAAAACCGGCACTCGGCGGCGGCAGTCGTTGCCATGCGGCGTTTCGATCATGTTGTCTTGCACATCAGATCGAAAGCCGTGCTGCGGTCCGAAGATCGCGCCGAGCGTCACGTCCGGCGATGCCATCAAGGCGTCGACGATGTGCGTGTAGCCCGCGTCGATGGAGGCGGGGTTGCTGACGATGCCGACGCGACGGCCCTTGAGTCGATTGGACGCGAGCAGGCGCGTGGTTCCGAGTGTGACCGGCACGGCAGAATTATAGTCAGCCGCGGACGGCATCCGACACCGCCTGCATCAAGGTGTCGGCGGTGAGCGGCTTGGGCAGAAAGCGCATGACGCCCGGCACGCGTGCCGCCTGCTGCGCGCCGAGGCCGCTCGCGGCAATAATCCGCGCGCCCGGATCGATCTCGCGAATTTTCTTGATCACGGTAGCGCCATCCATCACCGGCATTGTCATGTCGGTGATCACCAGCTTGATGTCGTCGCGATGGGCCTGGAACATCGTCAGCGCTTCAGGTCCGCTTTCCGCCAGCAGCACGCGATAGCCGAACGACTCGAGCACCAGGCTCGTCATGCGCAGCAGCGGCTGTTCATCGTCGATCACCAGCACCGTTTCGCCGGAGCCGCGGGCGATCGTCGGCGCGGTCTTCGTCGGCGCCAGCGCCGACGTCAGCTCCTGTGCCGGCAGAAACACGGTGAAGGTGCTTCCGCTCCCAACTTCGGTGTCTACGCGCATGAAACCGCCGTGGCTCTTGACGATTGCCGTCGAGGTCGACAGTCCCAGGCCGGTGCCTTTGCCCGTGGGTTTGCTGGTGAAGAACGGCTCGTAGAT